>JAUNWT010000066.1 GCA_030540195.1 Bacillota bacterium
TGTTGGTTCAATTATTGCAGCTGTATTTATTATTATTGTAGGTTTTATATTATTAGGAAGTAAGTTTTATTTTGAACATAAAAAAGAGATTCAAAAGAAAGCAAAAATAAATTTTGATAAAACAAAAACATCACTAAAAAATAGTTCTACATATTTTAGTGATTTCTTTAAGAAAAAACAAAATAAAACAGCTTTCTTCGATGATGATATTTTTGAAGATGAAGAAGATATTACACCTACTTATTTTGAAGAAATAGAGAAAGAAGATGAAAGTCTTGCTCAACGACTTTCTTATAATCAAGAGAGTCAAAAAATTGATATTGTTGATAAAAAGCCAAAAGTAAAAATAAAAGAGGATGAAGAAATTATAGAAGAAGAACCAAATGTTGAAGAAGTGATTTATAATCAAGAAAAAACAGTTGGTTTAGAAAATATTGTATCTGGAAAGAATGATCATTATCAGTTACCACCAGTTTCTTTATTGCATAATGTCGTCAATAAAAAACAGGGTGAAAATAAAAATCACGCAGTTGAAAGTGCAGAAAGATTAACGGCAGTTTTAAATGAATTTGGTGTTCATGCCTCTATTAATAATATTTCTATTGGACCTTCTATTACAAAATATGAATTAAAATTAGAAACAGGGACAAGAGTTAATAAAATTATGTCATTACAAGATGATATTAAACTTGCACTTGCTGCCAAAGATATTCGTATTGAAGCACCGATTCCTGGAAAACCAGCAGTAGGTGTTGAAATTCCTAACTTAGTCTCATCAATGGTTTCTTTTAAGGAAGTATTTAAAAATATTCCAGAAAAATATAAAGATAATAAACTTGTTGTTCCTTTAGGGAAAGATGTTAATGGACAAGTTATTTATGCAGAACTTAATAAGATGCCCCATTTACTTATTGCGGGGGCAACGGGTTCTGGTAAATCAGTTTGTGTTAATACCATTATCAGTAGCATTTTAATGCGTGCTAAACCAGACGAAGTCAAACTTATTTTAGTCGATCCTAAAAAGGTTGAATTATCAAATTATAATGGGGTTCCTCATTTGTTGGCCCCTGTTGTTACAGATCCTAAAAAGGCAGCTGCAACACTTCGTGAAACAGTTGCTGAAATGGAAAGACGTTATGATTTGTTTGCAGGGGCAAATGTACGTAAAATAGAAACTTATAATCAATATGTAGAAAAGAAAAATCAAGAAAATGATAAGGATCATCAACTTGAAAAATTGCCATATATTGTTGTTATTCTTGATGAGGTAGCTGATTTAATGATGGTTGCTAGTAAAGATGTGGAAGATTGTATTATGCGTATTGCCCAATTAGCGCGTGCGGCAGGTATTCATTTGATTGTGGCAACTCAACGTCCATCGACAGACATTATTACTGGGGTCATTAAGGCAAATATTCCTTCAAGAATTGCCTTTGCTGTTTCTTCAAGTATTGACTCAAGAACAATTCTTGATTGCACAGGGGCAGAAAAACTTTTGGGAAAAGGAGATATGCTCTTTTTACCAATGGGTTCAAATTCCCCAATTCGTATTCAAGGAGCTTATGTAGATGATAGTGAAGTAGAAGCAATTACTTATTTTACTACAAAGCAACAAGAAGCTGCTTATGATGAACGTTACACAAATGTTAAACCAATTTCATCTGTTGCTGCTTCTAAAGAGGAACAAGAAGATGAAGAATATGAAATGTGTCGTGCTTTTGTTATTCAGGCTCAAAAAGCGAGTACTTCATTACTTCAAAGACAGTTTAGAATTGGTTATAATAAGGCAGCAAGAATTATTGATCAATTAGAATCAGATGGAGTTATTGGACCACAAATTGGTTCAAAACCAAGAGAAGTTTATATTCGTGGTTATAGTGAAGAAGAAATCTAAACGGCATTTGCCGTTTTTATTATGTTTATTATTTTCAAATAGTTTTTTTAATGTTACAATAGTAAAGGAAAAATTAAATGGAGGAAGAAGAATATGAAAAAATTTTTCGCAAGTATTTTATGCTTAGGAATGATTTTTGGTGCTACTGGATGTACTAGTGGTGGCGATGATACTTATGAAATCGCAATGATCACTGACTCTGGATCAGTTACTGATAAGTCATTCAACCAATCTGCTTATGAAGGTGTTAAAGAATTTGGTGAAAAAAATGATATTTCATATAAATATTATGCACCAAAAGACACTGATCAAGCTGGATTATTATCTACAATTGATGATGCTGTAGATAATGGTGCTAAAGTTGTTGTAACTCCTGGATTTAACTTCTCTGGTGCTTTATACCAAGCTCAAGAAAAATATCCTGATGTAAAATTTGTTACAATCGACTTTGAACCACAAAAAGATGGTAGTGGTGAAGTAAAAGTTGGAGATAATACAGTAAGTTATTTATTCTCTGAACAAGAATCTGGATATGTTGCAGGATATGCTGCAGTTAAAGAAGGATATACTAAATTAGGTTTCATGGGTGGTATGGCTTTACCAGCTGTAGAAAACTATGGTGTTGGATATCTTCAAGGTGCAAGTGATGCTGCTAAAGAAATGAACGTAAATGTTGATGTTAACTATACATATACTGGTACATTCTCTGAATCACCAGATATCAAATCTAAAGCTTCATCTTGGTATGCAGGTGGAACTGAAGTTATCTTCTCTTGTGGTGGACAAATTTGTAACTCAATTTTTGCTGCTGGACAAGAAGCTGGTAAATACACTATTGGTGTAGATACTGATCAAAGTGGTGAATCTGATACTGTAATCACTTCTGCATTGAAAGATGTAAAAGGTGCTACTATTGAAGCGTTAAATGCTTATAAGAAAGATAAATTCCAAGGTGGAAAAACAATTACATTAAAAAATACAGGTGGAATTGTTTATCCTGGATTACTAAAGAACTTTTCTAAAGAAGATCATGATGCTGTTGATAAAAAAATCAAAGATGGTTCTTTAGAATTAAAATCTTCTGCTGATGTTGATGAAAAAACTGGAGATCCTTCAGGTATTTCATTTGATAATTTAACAGTAAATTTTGAATAAGATTAATTGCGTCAGAGTAATCTGGCGCTTTTTTATTATGAAAAAAACTTTTCTACAGATATAAATTCATGTATAATTGTATCGAAAAGGGGGAAGCTTAATGTCATATGCAATAGAAATGCTTAACATAACGAAAGAGTTTCCTGGTATCAAAGCAAATGATAATGTTACCTTACAAGTAGAACAAGGTGAAATACATGCATTGTTAGGAGAAAATGGTGCCGGAAAATCGACGCTAATGTCTATTTTATTTGGTTTATATCAACCAGATGAAGGACAAATAAAAATAAATGGAGAACCTGTTGAAATTAATGATCCAAATGATGCCAATAAATATAACATTGGTATGGTGCATCAACATTTTAAGCTAGTACATAACTTTACAGTTTTGGAAAACATCATTTTAGGTATAGAAGAAACAAAACATTCTTTTATCCAAAAAGATGCCGCGCGAAAAAAAGTTGTTGAATTATCTGAAAAATACAAATTAAATGTTGATCCAGATGCTTTAATTTCGGATATTACTGTAGGAATGCAACAAAGAGTTGAAATCTTAAAAATGTTATTTAGAGATAATAACGTTTTAATTTTTGATGAACCTACAGCTGTTTTAACACCACAAGAAATTGATGAACTTATGCTTATTATGAAGGATTTGGTTAAAGAAGGTAAATCAATTATTTTCATTACTCATAAGTTAAATGAAATTAAAGCGGTTGCGAATCGTTGTACAATCTTAAGAAAGGGTAAATATATTGATACAGTTGATGTTGCCTCAACTCCTGTAGAAAAATTATCTGAATTAATGGTTGGACGTAAAGTTAATTTCATCGTTGAAAAAGATGAACCAAAATTAGGAGATACTGTTTTAGAAGTTAAAGATTTATGTTATAAACCTGCGCATTCTTCTAAAAACGTTTTAAACAATGTATCTTTTGATGTTCGTCGTGGCGAAATTGTTTGTATTGCAGGTATTGATGGAAATGGTCAAACAGAGCTTGTTTATGCTTTATCAGGATTAATTAAACATAACAGTGGACAAATTTTATTAAATGGGGAAGATTTATCACATGATAGTATTCGTTCACGTACTTTAAAAGGAATGGCTCATATTCCAGAAGATCGTCATAAACATGGTCTTGTTTTAGACTATAATCTTGCGGAAAACTTTATCTTAAAAAATTATTTTGATCCAAAATATCAAAATAAAGGTTTTATTAAATTTGATAAGATGTATGAAACTGCAAATCAATTGATTGAAGAATATGATGTACGTTCAGGTGAAGGTGCAAAATCTATAACAAGAGGTATGTCAGGAGGGAATCAACAAAAAGCTATTATTGCTAGAGAAGTTGAATCGAATTCTGATTTATTGATTGCTGTACAACCAACACGTGGGTTAGATGTTGGAGCAATCGAATTTATTCATAAACAACTTGTTAAACAAAGAGATGACAATAAAGCGGTTTTACTTGTTTCTTTAGAGTTAGATGAAGTTATGAATGTTTCAGATCGTATTTTAGTTATGTATGAAGGTGAAATTGTTGCTAATTTAGATCCAAAACAAATTGATGAAAAAGAATTAGGACTTTATATGTCAGGAAGTAAACGAGGTGAAGGATATGAAAAATAATGAGTCGAAACAAAATCTGATAGCTTCTTTACTTGCTATTTTAATTGGATTATTGATTGGTTTTATTGTTATTTTAATTGCAAATCCATCCCAAGCATTTAGAGCAATGGGAATTATGTTGTCTGGTGGTTTCTATAAAGGATTGCGAAGCACAGGACAAGTACTTTATTCAGCAATTCCAATCATGATGACAGGTCTTTCTGTGGCATTTGCCTTTAAATGTGGTAACTTTAATATTGGAACAACTGGACAATACACAGTTGGTGGTTTTGTTGCATTATTTCTTGCAAACACACTTTATCAAACAGTGCCAGATTCACTTTTATGGATCATTTGTTTAATTGCTGCAGGTTTAGCGGGAGCAATTTGGGCATTGATTCCAGGTGTTTTAAAAGCTTATAGAAATGTAAATATCGTTATTTCAGGTATTATGTTTAACTATATTGGAATGTATCTTGTTATTGAAGGGGTTAAAGCTTTTATCTATGATTCAGCTGGCGCTCGTTCCCAAACATCTAAAATTGCTGTTCCTAAAATGGGATTAAATCATATTTTCCCAGGTTCAGATATTAATGGTGGTATTATTATCGCTATTGCTTTATGTGTTATTGCTTACATTATTTTAAATAAAACAACTTTTGGTTATGAATTAAAAGCTTGTGGTTATAATCCAGAAGCAAGCCGTTATGCTGGAATGTCTGAAAAGAAAATTGTTATTTTATCAATGGTTATTTCAGGATTCTTCTCTGGCATTGGTGGTGGACTTGTTTATATTGGTGGTACAGGTAGAGCTTTTACAACTGCTGAAGTTACACTTCCTGAAGGATTTAACGGAATCCCAGTAGCATTACTTGGAATGAATAGTCCACTTGGATGTATTTTAGCTGCCTTATTTGTTTCATATATCAATGTTGGTGGTAACTATATGCAAGCATGTAATATTCCAGTTGAAATTATTGATGTTATTTCAGCTGTTATTATTTACTTTAGTTCATTTGCTTTAATGATTCGCTTATATTTACAAAATCGTGAAAAGAAAAAACATAGAAAAGAAGTTGCTGTTGAAGGAGGTCAAGAATAATGGATATTATTTTAAATGTCTTAAATCAAACATTAGTCTTTACGATTCCTCTTTTAGTAGTTGCTTTAGGTGGAATGTTTAGTGAACGAAGTGGTGTTGTTAACATCGCTTTAGAAGGGATTATGATAGGCGGTGCGTTTGTAGGTGTTTATTTCATTTATTTAATGCAATCAGCAAATACATCATTAAATCCTCAATTATTATTAATTTTAGCTTTAATTGTAGCTGGTGTTTTTGGAGCTTTATTAAGCTTACTTCATGCTTTTGCTGCAATTAATTTAAAAGCCGATCAAACGATTTCAGGGACTGCAATTAATATGTTAGCTCCTGGGTTAGGACTTTTCTTAGCTAAATTAATCTTTAACGGAAATTCAAGTGTACCTTTTTCTAATACATTTAGAATTCATGAAATTCCTGTTTTATCACAAATTCCAATTTTAGGACCTATCTTATTTAAAGGCGCTTATATTACAACGTATCTTGGAATTATTATTTTGATTCTATCAGTTATTTTCTTAAATAAAACGAAAGCTGGTTTAAGATTACGTGCTTGTGGGGAAAATCCACAAGCTGCTGATGCTGCTGGTGTAAGTGTTTATAAATATCGTTATATCGGTGTTTTATTATCAGGATTTTTAGGAGGTATGGGTGGACTTATTTATATCATTCCAATTTCAACTGTATTTAATAGTGATGTTGGTGGATATGGGTTCTTAGCTCTTGCTATCTTGATTTTTGGTAACTGGCAACCTTATCGTATTGCTGCTGCTTCATTATTCTTTGGTATTATGAAGACACTTGCTTATACATATACAGCAATTCCGTTTTTATCAGCATTAGGTTTTCCAAGCGTTGTTTATAAATTAATTCCTTATGTTGCAACATTAATTTTATTAGCGTTTACTTCTAAAAATTCTGCTGCGCCTAAGGCTTCGGGAATTCCTTACGATAAATCAAAACGTTAGAATTTTAAAAGTATTATTTCAAACGGAATAATACTTTTTTTATTTTTGAGAGATTTGTGTATAATAGATAAAGATGAAAGGAAATGATTATGGAAAAAGTATATAAAATGAATGGGTATGATTTACATCTTATTCCTACAAAGAAATTTAAAAATATTACAATTTCACTTAAATTACAAAATACATTAGACAAAAAAACAGTTGCAAAAAGAACTTTACTTTCTTTTATGCTTACAACAGGGACAAAAGATTATCCTTCTACTCAGGAATTATCAAAATACTTAGAGAGCATGTATGGCATGAAATTAGGGTCCAATGTTGTAACCAAAGGGAAAAGTCACGTTATTAATGTCAATTCTATTTGTATTAATCAAGAATACCTACCTTATCAAGAGGATTTGTTAGAAAAACAAATTTGTTTATTAAATGATATTTTTTTTAAACCAAATGCTTCTAATGGATGCTTTGATCAAACAATGTTTGATCGTAAGAAAAAGGAATTAATTGAAAGGCTTATTAGTAATCAAGATGACAAATTCTATTATAGTTTGGAAAGAATGTTTGAATACATGGGTAAAGGAACATGTTTAGGTATATCTTCTCATGGAGAAATAGAAGATATTAAAAAGATTACAAATGAAGAACTCTTTGAATATTTTCAAGAGTGTATTATACATGATAAAAAGCATATTTATGTTGTGGGAGATATTCAAGAATCTATCGTTGATATCTTTAAGAAAAATATATTATTTGGCCAAAATGAAAACAATTTTGAAACAGTTTATTCTTTTGAAAAAAATAGAAAAGATTTATTAGAAATCATCGAAAAACAAGATGTTACCCAAGCTAAATTAAATATGGGATACCGTATTCCTTCTAATTATAAAAGTAATCACCATTATGCTTTTGTTGTTTTTAATGCAATATTTGGTGGAATGAGTCAATCAAAACTCTTTAAAGTAGTAAGAGAAAAGAATTCTTTATGTTATTATATTTCTTCGAGTTACGATGCTTTTAATGGTGTTATGATCATTACTGCTGGAATTGAAAGCAAAGATTATAAACAAACAATTCAGCTAATTAAGGAACAATTAAAAGAAATGCAAGAAGGTCATTTTGATCAAAATGACATTGATATTGCAAAATTGATGATAAAAAATTCAATGAAGAAAACAAATGATGAACCATTAAGTCAAATTGCAGTTCAATACAATAGAGATATTACTGGAAAACAAGAGTCGAATGAAGATTATTTGAAAAATATCGAAAAAGTAACGTATCAAGACATTATAGATGTTTGTCAAGAGATTGAACTTGATACAATATTTTTATTAAAAGGGAGAAATGAATAATGAAAAAGATTTATTATCAAACTTTAAAGGAAACGTTATTTCATGAAAAATTAGAAAACGGTTTAGAAGTTTACCTATTACCTAAAATAGGATTCGAAAAAACGTATGGTTTGTTTTCTACAAAATTTGGTTCTATTGATACAACATTTGTACCCTTAGGGCAAAAAGAAATGGTTAAAGTAGAAGATGGAATTGCACATTTTCTTGAACATAAAATGTTTGATATGAAAGAAGGAGATGCGGCTGATGAATTTGCTAAGTTAGGAGCCAGTTCCAATGCTTTTACCTCATCAAGTCGTACAGCCTATCTTTTTTCGACAACAACAAATGAAAATGAATGTGTTGAGCTTTTATTAGATTTTGTGCAAAGCTTAGATATTACGGACGAAAGTGTTGAAAAAGAAAAAGGGATAATTTGTCAAGAAATTAAAATGTATGATGATGATCCTGATTGGCGTGTTTATTTTGGCGCAATTGCTAATTTATATCATAATCATCCTGTAAAAATCGATATTGCGGGAACATGTGAAACTGTTAATAACACGTATAAGGATATGTTAGAACTTTGTTATCATACGTTTTATCATCCACATAACATGATGCTTTTTGTGGTAGGAAATATTCAACCTAAAGAACTGATGAATGTTATTAAAGATAATCAAAAGAAAAAGTGTTTTTTACCTGAAACTTCAATTCAAAGAAAGAAAATTGAAGAACCAGAATCTGTAGACGTTAAGGAACAAATTGATACAATGCAGGTAGAAATGAACAAATTAATTGTATCTATTAAAATCAATGACATTTTTATGAATCCATTAGAAAAAATAAAACGTGAACTGTCTTTGAATTTACTATTTGATTTATGTTTTTCAAAAAGTTCTACATTATATAACGAATGGTTAGAAAAAGGCTATATTAATGAAACATTTAGTGCAAGTTTTACCCAAGACAGAGATTATGCTTTTATTTTAATGGGTGGGGATCAAGACGATTATCAATTATTACAAAAAACAATTTTTGATTTTATAGAACATATTGATGATTTAGTTATCGAACAAGAGGACTTTGAAAGAATAAAGAGAAAAACAATAGGGAATTTTATAAATAGTTATAATAGTCCAGAAAGTATTGCAAATAGTTTTAGTCGTTATTACTTTGAAGGAATATGTTCTTTTGAGTTAGTGGACTATGTAAGTAAGATAACAATTGATGATTTGAACAAAGTTAAAAAATACTTTAATAAAGAGTATGCTTCTACTTATGTTGTAAAAAAAGATAAATAGGGGTATATTTAAAAAAATTTTATGGTATAATAGGTCCGACTAGAGAGTGTAAATAAATTTCCTACACATTAGATACGGGAACCTGATCTAAACAATGGTGTTGAAGGCCTATCTTAGAATAGGAATCCTAAAATTGTTTAAAGGTGCCCACCTGTACAAAACAGGGATAATCTAAAAGCTCTCTAGTTTTTTAATACAATGAAGGAGGTCTTTTATGGCTGCAATAGATCAAAAACTTATAGATAGAATTAATGTTCTTGCAAAGAAAAAGAAAGAAGGAACAATTACTCCTGACGAACTAAAAGAACAAGAAAAATTGAGAAAAGAATATATTCGCTTATTTAGAGAAGGTTTTAAATCACAACTTAAAACAATTAAAGTTGTAGATGAAAGAGGAAATGATATTACTCCTGAAAAATTAAAAAGAGAAAAATTAAAAAATTAAGGTTTTAAAAGATTACATATTTAATTTTTGTAGAAAATGTGTATAATATGTCTTGACTTATTTAAAAATGGGAGAGAAAGTAAATGGATATTTCAAATTTATCAATCGCAACAATTAGAAGTTTAGGAATCGATACTATTAATAAAGCAAATTCTGGACACCCAGGAATGGTGCTAGGTTCAGCACCTGCTTTATACACACTTTTTAATAAAGAGCTAAACATTTATAACAAAGAAGAAAATTGGATCAATAGAGACCGTTTTGTTTTAGCAAGTGGACATGCTTCAGCATTGTTATACAGCTTATTACATTTAGATGGTTTTGATGTCACTATTGATGATTTAAAAAACTTTAGACAACTTCATTCACGTACACCAGGACATCCTGAAATTGAAATGACTCATGGTGTAGATGCATCAAGTGGTCCATTAGGTCAAGGTATTCCTATGGCTACAGGAATGGCTATGGCTGAAAAGTTTTTAGCAAGTCAATATAACAAAGATGATTTTGATATTATTGATCATTACACTTATGTTTTATGTGGAGATGGTGATATGCAAGAAGGGGTTACTTATGAAGCAGCTTCTTTAGCAGGACATTTATCTTTGGGTAAATTAATTGTGTTATATGATGCAAATAAGGTAACTTTAGATGGTCCTTTATCAATGTCATTCAGTGAAAATGTAAAGAAACGTTATGAAGCTTGCAATTGGCAAGTTATTGAAGTTAAAGATGGTAATGATATTCAAGAAATTCATAAAGCCATCAAAAAAGGTAAAAAGGAACAATTTAAACCAACATTAATTATTGTTAATACAGTTATAGGTTTTGGTTCTGCAAACCAAGGAACAAATAAAGTTCATGGTGCGCCATTAGGTAAGGAAGATGGTAAAAACGCTAAATTATCTTATGGTTTTGATCATGAAGAATTCTTTGTTCCAGAAGAAGTTTATGAAGATTTCAAAAAACCAATTAAACGTGGTAAATCTAAATTCAATAAATGGAATAAGTTATTTAAAGAATATAAAAATCAATATCCTCAAGAAGCAAAACAATTAGAAGATGCCATTGATGGAAAATATACATTAGATGTAGAAGAAATTATTAAAAATTATCCTGTGGGGCATAACGATGCAACAAGAAATACATCATTAGAAATTATTCAAGAAGTAGCTAAACAAAATCCAACATTCTTATCAGGAACTGCAGATCTAGCTAGCTCAACTAAGACTCAAATTAAAGGTCAAAATAATTTCAGTGTTGAAGATTATAGTGGGCGTAATTTAGTATTTGGTATTCGTGAATTTGCAATGGTAGCTATTTTAAATGGTATGACTTTACACAAAGGTGTTAAAGTTTCAGCTGGAGGATTCTTGGTTTTCTCTGATTATTTCAAAGCAGCAGTAAGAATGGCATGTTTAATGAAATTACCAATTATTTTACCATTATCACATGATTCTATTGCTGTTGGAGAAGATGGACCAACACATCAACCAATTGAACAATTTGCAATGTTAAGATCAATTCCAAATATGCATGTTATTCGTCCAGGGGATGCTGTAGAAATGGCTGCTGCATGGAAATTAGCGATTGAATCAAAAGAAAATCCTACTGCTCTTATTTTAACAAGACAAAATGTTGAAACAATGGCAGGAAGTTCAGTAGAAGGTGTTTCAAAAGGTGCTTATATCATTGGCAAAGAAGAAAAACAATGTGATGCCATTATTATTGCATCAGGTTCAGAAGTCAATCTTGCAATGAATGCTAAAAAAGAATTACTTAAAAAAGGTATTGATGTCCGTGTTGTATCAATGCCATGTCAAGAAATTTTTGATCAACAAGATGAAGCTTATAAACAATCTGTTTTACCAAATGATGTACGTAAACGTTTATCAGTAGAAATGGCAAGTTCATTTGGCTGGCATAAATATGTTGGTTTAGATGGTATTGTCATGTCAATTGATGAATTTGGTAGAAGTGCACCAGCTAATCAAGTGATTGAATCATTTGGATTTACTGTAGATAAAGTTATTGAAAATGTTGAAAAATTAGTAAAATAAGGGCATGTCCCTTATTTTTTTTACAAATTTCTCCATCTTATCATGATATGATGGCCTTGGTGATGATCATGAAATATATTATTTATGTATATGCAACAGGAATGGAAAAGCTTTTTGAACAATATCCCCATTTAAAAGATTATTTTGATAGTTTGACCGTAGATAATAAGTATATGGTTCAATTGATGGAATGTGTCTATAAAAATGTTGATTATTTAAATGATGTTATTTATAGTATCCTTAATAAACGACAAGAATATCATCGCATCGGACATTTACATATTTTTGAGAATCAATTAACACATGAAATTATTCGTTTAGAAGTCAAAAAGTATGTAATTGAAGTCGAATCTAAGGATAAAAACAATATATTCTTCGATATTCTCTATCATAATTTAAAAAGTTATGTTATAATGAACGGGAATTTGTAAAGGGAGGTATTATTGAATGTTATATGCTATTCTTGGATTAATCGTCGGATTAATTGCTGGATTCTTTGCGTCTCGTTATTTCTTTAAAAAACAATTACAAAAAAATCCACCTATCAATGAAAAAATGATTCGTGCTATGTATATGGAAATGGGAAGAAAACCAAGTGAGGC
>JAUNWT010000067.1 GCA_030540195.1 Bacillota bacterium
ACTAAGCACCAAAGTGCTTTTTTTCTTGTGTCCGTTTTACAGGGTCCATTTTAATTTGATTCGTAACATTCTTTTTTTTAATAAAGTCTACGACAATTATAAATATATTGATGGAACCATGAACCTGGACCAATAGATGTGACTTTGACACATTGGTTAGGATCTTGTCCTACAGTTTGAGAACCTTTACCAGAGGCATGAACCATTCGACCATTACCGATATAAATACCAATATGAGCGACACCACGACCGTAATTAAAAGTAATAACGTCACCAATTTGTAAATTATTATAGGAAACAGATTTTCCACTACCTGCGTAACCAGCAGCGGTTGTTCTTCCTATTTTTACGCCTGCTTGATTGTGTGCCCAATAAACTAGACCGGAACAATCAAAATAAGTTGGTCCTTGTGCACCCCAATAATAACGAGAACCTTGTTTAGAAAGTGCATAATTAGCAATTTTTACACCAAGGGCACTTGAATCTGTTGTTGTATTATTATCAGTTGTAGTATTTTGATTGTTATTAGATTGTTGATTATCATTAGAATTTTGGCTATTATTTGTATTTTGATTATTATTGTTGTTATTTGTATTGTTATTTGTCGATGGTGTTGAAGGAACAGGTAATTGGCTTACATGTCCAACATCATCCTTTTTAGAACTTTCATAGAATGCTGTTAGTGATTCATCAATTGCTTTAGATTGAGAAGCAGCTGCATTTGCATCGACTTGGGTAGCTGCTACTTTCTTTCTTTGTTCTTCTAACAATGTTTCATATTGTGTTTGAATGGCGGCTTGCTCCACTTTTTGTGATTCTAATACTTTCTTAGCGTTTTCTAAAGTAACCTTTTGACTCTCAATTTCTTTTTTCTTTTCAACCATTGTTTTTATTAATTCTTTATCGCTATAAGTTAAAGTATTAAAACTATCAATTCTTGATAACATGTCCGTAAAACTACTTGCCCCAAAGATGTAATTGATAAAAGTATTTTCATTTAAATAAGATTGCATAACATACATACGATCTTTTATTTCTTGACTATTTTGATCAATTTCATTTTGAGTATTTTGGATAGAAGTTTCTACATATTTAATTTCAGCTTCTTTAGAAGAAATACTATTATTTATTGAGTTTAATTTCTTTTCAGCAGCTGATAAAGAATTGGCAGTTGATTGAGCCTCATCTTTTTGTGATTGTAATTCTTTCTTTAATTTCTTATTTTTTTCTTTTAAGTAGCTATTAAAAGCTTCACATGTTTTTTTATTACTATTTGTAAGGCTTCCGCTTGCGCATAAAGACATATATTTTGTTTCGTTTTTAGAAAAATCAATAGCTTCAACGGGCTTACAATAAGTAATTCCTAAAAGCATTGAAAATGTCAATAAGGCAATTATGTATTTTTTTACTTTCAAAGCAAACACCTCCTAAATTATTTATACATCAATTGAGATTAAAAGTAAAATAAAAACAGGATATCCTGTTTTTATTTATTAATAAGGTCTAACAGCACATGTAAAACGTCCAACATTTGAAGCGATTTTTACAACATCACCTGTTTGAGGAGCATGAATGTATTGCCCGTTTCCAATATAAATACCAACATGTCCAGATTTCCATAAGATATCTCCAGGTTGAGCTTGACTTACTGGAATAACTGCACCTGATTGGCCTTGGGAACCAGAATAGTGATCAAGTGAAACACCAGCTTGTGCATAACACCACATAACAAGACCAGAACAGTCAAATGTATTTGGACCACTTGCGCCCCATACATAAGGACAACCTAATTTAGAATAAGCTGCTGAAACAACAGTTGAACCATATTTGTTTGTTGTTGGAACATTGATTTGTGTATACTTTGTTGAACTTCCTGAACTACTTGATGATGATCCCGTACTTGCAGGTTGAATAACAACGGCTGAAGCTAAAAACGAATCTAATGAATTTTGCGTATCAGATATTTTTGATTGTTCATCTTGTTTAGCAGCAAGTTCATTTTTTTGTTTTTCAAGTAAATCTTGATATTGACTTTGTAAAGCATATTGTTCATTTTGTTGGGAAACCATATTTGCTTTTACCGTTTCTAATGTAGCTTTTTGATTTTCTACTTGTTTCTTTTCATCATTGATTTTTTCAATTAATTCTTCATCAAATTGAGTAATTTCATTGACACTATCAATTCTTGAAAAGAAATCAGAGAAACTAGATGCACCAAAAATAAACTCAATATAACTATTACTATTGTTATAAGATTGCATAGCATACATACGATTTTTAACTTCTTCTTCTTTTTGAGAAATACTATCTTCTAAAGATTTAATTGATTCTTGTAAATAATTAATTTCGCTTTGTTTTTGTTCGATTTGATTATTCAAATCAGCAATTTTAGAAACAACAGAATCTAATGATGTCTGTGTATCAGAAATCTTTGATTTAGAATCATCAATAGAGCTTTGTAAGTCTTTATTCTTTTTCTTTAAATAATCATTGAATTGCTTACAAGTAGAATAATTACTACTTGATAAGCTTTTACTTGAACAAAGCTTCATATATTTTTCTTCTTGACCTTCAAAATTAACAGCTTTAACTTCACTTAAAGAGCCAAAAAAAGACATGAACATAGTTAAACAAATAACGGAGATTAAACTTTTCTTCATTTCTGCAATTCCTCCCAAGTCTATTATCTTATTTTTTAGTAGAAAAGTAAATATTTACGACAAGATTCCTAACATTTTTGACAATGTGGCATATATTTAAAATGAGGTGAATAAAATGGTGAAACATGGTATAGATGTTTCTAAATTTCAAGGTGTTATTGATTGGCAAGAAGTCAAAAAACATATTGATTTTGCAATCATTAGATGTGGTTATGGAGGAGATGACGAAAGTCAGGATGATCCTTATTTTAAAAGAAATGCGGATGAATGTACGCGTTTAAAAATACCATTTGGTGTTTATTTATATTCTTATGCGACAAATGAAAGAGAGGCTCTATCCGAAGCTAATCATGTTTTAAGATTGGTAAAAGATTATCAGATGGCGTATCCTGTGTATTATGATTTAGAAGATAATAATACAACGGGTAGACAAAGTAATGAAATGATTGGAAATATTGCACAAACATTTGCACAAAGGTTGGAACAAGAGGGCTATTATGTAGGAATGTATGCATCTTTATTCTGGTTTAGAACGAAACTTACCAGTCCAATTTTTAATGAGTATACAAAATGGATTGCACGCTATAATGATGAACTTGATTATGAGGGAAATTACGGTATGTGGCAATATAGTGCTACAGGAACGGTATTAGGAATTGATACAATGGTTGATTTAAATTATGCTTATGAAGATTTTCCTACAATTATTGAAGAAGGAGGATATAATAACTTTTCTAATCCAAATATTACTCGTTATAAAATAGGGGATGAAGTAGAATTTCATCACGTCTTTTTAACCAGTGAATCAACACAACCATTGATGCCTTATCGTCATTTTGGCACAATTACCCGAATTGTCCAAGGAGCAAGAAATCCTTATCTTATTGGAAAAGATGCAGGTTGGGTCAATGATCAAGTCATTGAACAAAGAATACGTTATTTAAGTGCTCCTGATTATAAAGGAACAAGTTTAACGGATGCTCTTCGTTCTATTCAAGAAGATACGTCTTTTTCGAATCGAAGTAAACTTGCAAGACTCAATGGTATAGAAAACTATCAAGGAACGCAAAAACAAAATGATCAACTTTTAGAATTATTAAAACAAGGGCGTTTAAGAGCATAAAAAAGGAGCTTATATCCTCTTTTCATAAGCTCTTCTTAAAGCACCACTTGCAAGTGTGATTGTACCACAATGTTGAAAACCATATTTTGTAAGAAATTTTTGCATAGATAGATTATCATTATGTGTATCCATTCTTACACTATGATAATCTGGATACATAGCAACGGCTTGATCTAAAATAGTAGATGCTAAGCCTTTTCCTTTACATTTATTATCAACTGCAATACGATGTACACAAATATAAGGACTATTTAATAGCCATTTTCCATCAATACGATTATAGGCTGTTTCCCCATGAATTGTGACCATACATGTACCTACAATTTGATCTTCATCAACTAATACATAAGCTTCATTTTTTTCAATATCCCTTTTAATAGTTTCTTCATTTGGGTATCCATCTTGCCATTGATCGATACCATTTTCTTTAAAGTAACTTTTTGCTTGATTTATAATCTCCATTACACGAGAGACATCTTCTAATTTTGTTTGTCTTAAAATCATTTCTAAAACCTCCCCCAAGCTTGCGCTTAAATAATATAAACTTTTGTTTAGTTTGTCAAATTGTTATATTTACAAATAAAAAGCATTTGTTATAATAGCCATATATAATAAGGAGGTGCTTTTATGGTACTAGATCAAATTAAAAAAATCCTAGTAGAAACAATGGATATTGAAGAAGAAAAAATCACATTAGATGCAAAATTAAAAGATGATTTAAATTTAGATTCTTTAGATTCCGTTGAACTTATCATGTCAGCAGAAGAAGAATTTGGAATTGAAATTCCTGATGAAGATGTTATGAATTTTAAAACAGTAAACGATATCGTTAATTATATTGAAGAACATAAATAAAAGCTCACCAACTAGATGAGCTTTTCTTCTACTCTAAAATATATTTATTCATAAGAGTTTTATTCTTTTCTAAACATTTAAATAAGATTGCACCAATAACTAATACCACAAATTCACCAACAAAAACATAAAGAGCGTTAATCATAAATGGTAGTTCTAAAGCAAGATAAAGTTCTAAACCGATAATTAATCCATTAACAGCTCCACCAATAAAAGCTCCCACAAAAACATTTTTAAAATAATACATGCCAAGACAAGCAATTAAAGTAGCGGCTGTTCCAAAACAAATATCGTAAAGCCCCATTGGAGAAGCAAGATTTGCAAGTAAACATCCAATAGTAAGTCCTGGAATGAATTTCTTGTTGTAACATGCAAGTAACACAATAATTTCTGTTAAACGCATTTGTACAGCTCCATAAGCGATTGGTGAAATCAAGATTGTTAGTACAGCATACACTGCTGCAATCATCGCATTTACTGCGATTACTTGTACCTTTTTATTATTCATTTGTAGTCCTCCTCTTCTAAAGTACAGTTAGAAGCCAGATAAAATAAAAAAGATGACTGAGCCATCTTCATTACTTATCCTTAGTTTTTTATACTGGGTTTGGCTCTCGAACCAGTCGATGTCATTATACATAAAAGGAATATTCAAATCAATAGGATTTCTTTTAAAACTATTCTATAATAAAGATAGATAGGAGGGATTTGTATGTTATGTCCAAAATGCCATAATCGTATTGTAAAAGGTTCTTCCTTTTGTCATATCTGTGGGGAACCTATACCACAACAAAAAACAGAAAAAACAATTCTTTCAAGAGTGAAACAAAAAGAAGAATTAAAGAAAGAGAAAAGTAAAAAAAGAAAATATATTGTGATTATTGTTTTCTTGATTATTGTCATAGCTTTTATTGTAGGTATTTATCTTTTTTTTAATATGAATGAACCAAGTTATTCAAGTGATAATATTGTCAGTCAACAAGTTGAAAAGGCATTACATATAGATAAGGATAAAGTAACTTTGGATGTAGGGGGAACTACAACAATCAAAGCTAATCTTAAATGTAGCTATACTGTTCAAGATGCTTCTATTTGTAAAATAAATCAAGAAGGAGTTATTACCGCACTTACTGCAGGTAAAACAAAAATCTTTTGTGTAAGTGAATCAGGAAAAAAAGAAACAGTGAAAGTCACGGTAAATAAAAAAATGGAAGAAAAGGTTGAGGAAGATGATTATATTTTCCCTCATAGTGATACAGAGTTGCTTACAGAAGAAGATCTTCAAGGAAAAGATCAACAACAATTAAGAATGGGTATTAATGAAATCTATGCAAGACATCATTGTTCTTTTAAAACAGAAGAAGTGAAAAATTATTTTGAAGCTAAAAAATGGTATAGTGGTGATGAAAATTTGACTTCTGATTTAATGAATGAACATATGTCAGAATATTTTAATGAAGTTGAATTAAAGAATATTTCGTTCATCCAAGCACATCGATGAAAATAATTTGCATGAGAATCAATAAAATGAAAAAATTCATGAAAATAGTTGTCAAAAGCGTGAAATTTCATTTTCAATTCATATAACTTGTTTAAAATGTAAGTGTAATCAAAAGAGATTATACATTCGTCATTCTCTCTTAAATATTTTTTTGACAACTCTATTTAAGAATGACATCAAGAAAAGTAAGTTCGCTTGCTTTTCTTTTTTTTATGCCATGAAAATGATTTTCAAAAATGAAATAAAAAAGAGGTCAAAAAATGAAAGCGTTCACCAGAAATGATTGTAAGCATTTTCAAAAGCGCGGTTCTTTTATAAACTGAATGTAGTTCAAAAAAAAGGGAGGAAAAATTTATGGACAAAATTGCAGATGTCTTAGGTCGTGCTGGTGCATGGTGCGGACAAAACAAATATTTATCTGCTATTAAGAATGCGTTCCAAAACTTCATGCCTTTAACAATCGCTGGGGCAATTGGGGTTTTATGGTGTAACGTATTAGTTAATGATCAAACAGGGTTAGGAATTTTCTTTAAACCAATCATGGCTTTAGATTTCTTAAACCCAGCATTCCAAGCTGTTAACTTCTGTACAATCAGTTGTATTACAGTTGGTATCACTCTTGGTATCGCCCAAGAAATCGGTGTTTGGAACATGGGAGCTGAAAAAGCTGGTTACATTCCAGGTTTAGTAGGTTTAGCTGCGTGGCTATCAGTTACAAACACTTCACACATGGTAGATGGAGCTAAAGAAGCTTTCACTGGTGTTGCTGGTAACGAATTAGGAGCTACTGGTTTATTCACTGGTATGATTATCGGTGTGTTATCTGTAGAATTATTCTGCTTCTTCGAAAAACAAGATGCATTAAAAATTAAAATGCCAGAACAAGTTCCACCAGGAGTTGCTCGTGCATTCGAAGTTTTAGTACCAGCTACTTTAACTTTAATCATTACTGCTTGTATTGGTTCTGCTTGTTATAATTTAACTGGTTTATACTTAAATGACGTTATCAAAAATGGTATCCAAGGTCCTTTAGGAGCTGTAGGTGCTACAATCCCAGGTGTTATGATCATCTATTTAGTAATCATGTTATTCTGGTTAGTAGGTATTCATGGTAACAACATGTTATCTGCAGTAAAAGAAGCATTATTTACACCATTAGCACTTGAAAACGTTGAAGCTTTCAACAAAGGTGAAACTCCAAAAAATATCATCAACATGTATGCATTACAAATGTGGGGTGAATTTGGTGGTTCAGGTGTTACTTTAGGTTTAGTAATCGCAATCATGATCTTTGGTAAACGTGAAGATAACAAAGCAATCGCTACATTATCATTAGTTCCAGGTTTATTCAACATCAACGAAACAGTTACATTTGGTATTCCAATGGTATTAAACCCAATCTTAGGTATTCCATTTGTATTAACACCAATTATTCTTGAAATCGTTGGTTATATCTTAACAGTTATTGGATTCTGCCCAGTTGCATGTTTAACAGTACCTTGGACATGTCCACCATTGATCTTTGGTTTCTTAGCTACAGGTGCAAACATCATGGGTGCAGTAACTCAAGCAATCTTAATCGCCATTTCAGTAGTTATCTACACACCATTCTTAATTTCTTACGAAAAATATCAAAACAAACAAGCTGCAGAAGCTTAATCAAAACTTGGGAGAAATCTCAAGTTTTTTAATCGCAAATAATCGCAAGTTGCGATGAAGACAATTTATCGTTATAATCCAAGCAAGGAGTGATAAAGATGGTCTTAACTGCAACAAAAAGATTACAAGAAATTGTTGATTTATTAGATCAACAAGGATATGTCAAAGCAAAAGAGCTTGCTAAAAAATATCAAGTAAGTATGGAAACGATTCGTAAAGATCTTACTTTTTTAGAAGAAAAGGGTGTTGTCAAAAAAGAATACGGCGGTGCAACCCTTTCTACACTTGGGGTGGAAAAGGATATTGAGTTTCGTGAAAAACAAAAATATGATGAGAAAAAAGAAATTGCTCGTTGTGTTGCTTCTCTTATTATGGCGCATAATAGTCTTATTATTGATTCAGGAAGTACATGTGCAAGTTGCTGTCCTGCAATCAATTTAATGCCTTCAAAAGATATTTTTACGGTTTCGCTAAGTGCTTTTGAACAATTAGATGGTAATTTACATAATGTTTTTTTAACCCCAGGTAAAAAAAGAGAAAAGAATCAATCTATTATTGGTCCATGGACAGAAGAATATTTAGATAAAATACATGTAGATGTTTGTATTTTAGGAACATCGGGTCTTTTTAAGGCAGATGGACCAACTTGTCATAGTTATCATGAATTAAGTACCAAAAAGAAAATGATTGAAAAAAGTGATTTTGTTTTTGTAGTGGCTGACAGTAGTAAGTTTCAAGAAAAGGGACTTCATCTTGTTTGTGGCTGGGAAATGATAGATGGGGTAATTACCGATCATCATCTATCAACGGATATTTATGAAAAACTTAGTAAGAAAGTTCCTGTTTATTTTGGTGAAGAATAAAAAATTATCAAAAATAAGATTAAATTAATGAAAGAATTTGAAAATAAATTATAAAGTATTCTTTTAAGATAGTTATTTATAAAAGAATACTTTATTTTTAATATGAGGTGATGAAGATGAGTTTACTCTATAAGTTAGAATATCAAGACAATTTTACGGATCTTGAAAAAGGAATCGCAAATTATATTTTAGATCACAAAGATAATATCATCGATTTAAAAATTACAGATCTTGCTGAAATTACATATACTTCACCATCAACCATATCACGTTTTTGTAAGAAAATTGGTGAAAAAAGTTTCAATGATTTTCGCATTCATTTTGCTTCATCGGTTATTGGCGAATATAAATCACAAATTGACTATAATCGACCTTTCTTAAATGAAGACCAACCACAAAAAGTCATTGATCAATTAGGTAATCTTTATGAAGAAACAATAGAAATCACAAAATCTTTTTTAGATATTGAAACGGTAAATAAAATACAAGAAATCTTATCTAAAAAACAAGTAATTGATGTTTATGGAGTAGGCACATCTTATATTACGGCACTTAATTTTGAACAAAAGATGATGTCGACACATTATTATGTAAATTTACGCCATATTCCCCATGATCAAAGTAAGCAAGCTGTTTTTTCTAATAAAGAGACTGTTTCAATTGTAATTTCTTATTCAGGAGAGGAACCAGAAATCAAGACAATTGTAAATCACATTAAAAGAGGAAATGGAACAATTATTGCGGTGACTTCTATTAATGATAGTTATTTAAGAAAGAATGCAAATTATTGTTTAACACTTTGTTCGAAAGAAAATATCTTTTCTAAAATTGGTGCTTATTCTTCAAAGGTAAGTGCAGATTATATCATGGATATCTTATTTTCTTTATTATTTCAATCAAACTATAATATTAATCTTATTGAAAAATTAGAAAGAGAAAAACAATATCGAGATTGTTCTTATTTATAAAGTGCCATTTGGGTGCTTTTCTTTTTGTCGAATATTGCCTAGGAAATAAAATAAAAAAGACAGTCTTAATATTTAGGAAAATTATTGATATTAAATAACGTAATCTATAGAAGGTACATTGTTTTTTTATTCACATAGGCGTATAATAGAGGTAGTCTAAAAGAATTGGGGGAAACCAGAAATGTACAAAATAGTCAAAAAAGAAAGACTAAATGATGTTGTTGAGTTAATGGAAGTTCATGCTCCTATGGTTGCAAGAAAATGTGAACCAGGTCAATTCATTATCTTAAGAGTTGGAGAAGATGGAGAAAGAATTCCTTTAACAATTGCTGATTATGATCGTGAAGCTGAAACAATTACAATTATTTATCAAATTGTAGGTTTTTCAACTCGTCAATTAGCTAAATTAAACGAAGGTGATGAAATCACTGACTTCGTAGGACCTTTAGGTGTACCAACTGATTTACACAAATCAAATCATGTTGTTGGTATTGCCGGTGGGGTTGGTAGCGCACCACTTTATCCACAACTTAAAAAATTAGCTGAAATGGGTGTAGATGTGGATGTTATTATTGGTGGACGTGAAGCACAATATGTATTATGGGCAGATAAGTTTAAAGCTTTCTGTAAAAATGTATATGTGATGACAGATGATGGATCTTTAGGAGAAAAAGGATTTGGAACTGTTAAATTACAAGAATTAATTGATAGTGGTGATCCAATTGATGAAGTTATCGCTATTGGACCAGTACCTATGATGAAAGCTGTTGTTGGGGTAACAAAACCTCATAATTTAAAAACAATGGTTTCATTAAACCCTATTATGATTGATGGTACAGGTATGTGTGGATGCTGTCGTGTTACTGTTGATGGAAAAATCAAATTCGCATGTGTTGATGGACCAGACTTCGATGGTTTATCAGTAGACTTTGATGAATTAATGGCTCGTCAAAGAATGTTCAAAGAAGAAGAACATCAAGTTGATGCCAATGCAGATCGTATTTGTAATTTAATGGGAGGTGCAAAATAATGCCTAATATGTCACCAAATAAGGTTAAAATGCCTGAACAAGATCCTAACGTAAGAAATAAAAACTTTGAAGAAGTTTCTTTAGGATATACAAAAGAACAAGCTATGGAAGAAGCAACTCGTTGCTTAAATTGTAAAAAACCATTCTGTATGGATGGATGTCCAGTAGGAGTACCAATTCCTGAATTCATTCATCATGTAGCTGAAGGTGAATTTGAAGAAGCTTATCAAACAATTACAAGAGAAAATGCATTACCTGCAATTTGTGGACGTGTTTGTCCTCAAGAAAATCAATGTGAAGGTAAATGTGTTAGAGGAATTAAAACTGAATCAGTAGGAATCGGTCGATTAGAAAGATTCGTTGCTGATTATCATAGAGAACATGGAAAACCTGCAGAATTAAAAATTGAAAAAAATGGTAAAAAAGTTGCTGTTATTGGATCAGGACCTGCTGGTATTACATGTGCTGGTGAATTAGCTAAAAAAGGTTATGATGTGACTGTTTTTGAAGCATTACATAAAACAGGTGGAGTATTATCTTATGGTATTCCAGAATTCAGATTACCTAAAAAATTAGTACAAAGTGAAGTAGACGGTGTTGCTGCTTTAGGTGTTGATTTCCAAACAAACGTTGTTGTAGGACGTTCAATTACAATTGATGAATTACAAGAACAAGGATATCAAGGTATCTTCGTAGGTAGTGGTGCTGGTTTACCACGTTTCCAAGGAATTCCTGGTGAAAACTTAAACGGTGTTTATGCCGCTAATGAATTCTTAACTCGTGTTAACTTAATGAAAGGATATCAATTCCCAGATCATCCAACACCAGTTAAAGTAACAGATACAGTGTGTGTTATCGGTGCTGGTAACGTTGCGATGGATGCTGCGAGAACTGCAAAACGTTTAGGGGCTAAAAACGTATATATCGTTTATCGTCGTGGACCTGAAGAAGTTCCTGCACGTGCTGAAGAAGTACATCATGCAAAAGAAGAAGGTATTATCTTCAAACTATTAACGAATCCAGTTAAAATTGAAGGTGAAGATGGATGGGTTAAATCTATGGAATGTGTTGAAATGGAATTAGGTGAACCTGATGCATCTGGAAGAAGAAGACCAATCGCTAAAGAAGGATCTAACTTCACAATTGAAACAGGAACAGTAATCGTTGCTATTGGACAAAGTCCAAACCCATTAATTAGACATACAACTCCTGGTTTAGATTGCCAATCATGGGGTGGAATTATCGTTGATGAAGATTCAATGAAAACATCTAAAGATGGTGTTTATGCTGGTGGAGATGTTGTTACTGGTGCAGCAACAGTTATCTTAGCTATGGGTGCTGGTAAAAAAGCAGCTAAAGCAATGGATGAATATTTACAAAATAAATAGTGATAGAAATATGAAAAAACTATACTATATAAAGCACATTTGCTATTTTAGTAAATAGGATATTATTTTGAGTTGAATAATCAAATTTGACACAGATATCTTGAATTAATATATAGTTATAATTAAAAAGCAGTAGAAATCTTTGATATGAAGTTTCTATTGCTTTTTTGTTTAAATCTTTTATTTGTATATTTCTTTAATATTTCTCTATACAAAAGGAATTAGTTCCTAATGTTGATAAGTTGATTTAATAAAATGATAAATAAAATATTCCTAAATAATGAACTTTTTAACACATTAAAAAATAGTGAATATTTCTAAAGATAATAATTGTTTTGATGAAAAAATACCTTTGAAAAGTTGTTGGTAAAAAGCATAATGC
>JAUNWT010000068.1 GCA_030540195.1 Bacillota bacterium
GTCCTCTCACTTGACTCTCTCTCGTCGAGTGCCCATTTATACTACCATCCATTTCCTCTTTTGTAAAGCTTTTTCTCTATCTTTTTTTATCTTTTTTCTCTTTTGTTTGTTTTTTTCCCTTTCTATCGCTGTTTTTCTCTCGTATCTTTTTTCCCTTTTTTTCTTTTTTATCTCTTATATTGTTTTTTTGTATTAAAAGAAGACCTTTTTAGTTTTAAAAAATAACAAGCATTTTTTTAACTAGCACATCCATATTTCACTTTTGATTTATAATCGTTTCTACATCGATACTTAAAACTATACCTTATTAGTTATTCTGTACATTACCTAAAAACCTTTAGTGAAAATTTTAAGCTTTTATATTTCTCATCTCATAACACTATTGAATATTATTTTATTCACAAAAAATAAAAACCCGCAAATCAAAAAAACGTTGATTTCATGCGGGTTTTGGCGTAAAAAAAAGGGCTTCTTCTATCTTGAAACCCTTTTTTATTTAGCATATTTTTCGCTAGATTAAGCTAATTCAGCAAAATATTTGATTGTTCTAACCATGTTAGAAGTGTATGAGTTTTCGTTATCATACCAAGCAACTGTTTGAACTTCTGTAGTTCCGTTGTCTAATGGTTTAACCATAGTTTGAGTTGCATCGAATAATGATCCGTAAGTGATTCCTACGATATCAGAAGATACTAATGGTTCTTCAGTATATCCGAATGATGGAGTAGTTGCTGCTTTCATAGCTGCATTTACTTCTTCAACTGTAACTTCACCTTCAACAACTGAAGTTAAGATAGTTGTAGATCCAGTTGGAACTGGTACACGTTGTGCAGAACCAATTAATTTACCATTTAATTCTGGGATTACTAATCCGATTGCTTTTGCAGCACCTGTTGAGTTAGGAACGATGTTAACCGCAGCTGCACGAGCTCTTCTTAAGTCACCTTTTCTATGAGGTCCATCTAATACCATTTGATCTCCAGTATAAGCATGTACTGTTAACATGATACCAGATTTGATTGGTGCTAATTTATTTAAAGCGTTAGCCATTGGTGCTAAACAGTTAGTTGTACATGAAGCTGCTGAGATGATAGTGTCAGAAGCTTTTAAAGTACCTTCGTTTACACCGAATACGATTGTTGGTAAGTCATTTCCAGCAGGTGCTGAGATAACAACTTTTTTAGCTCCAGCATCGATATGAGCTTGAGATTTAGCTTTAGAAACATAGAATCCTGTACATTCTAATACTACGTCTACACCGATTTCTCCCCATGGTAATTCAGCTGCGTTAGCTTTAGCGTAGATTTTGATTTCTTTTCCATCAACTGTGATTGAATCTTCACCAGCTTCTACTGTATCAGCTAATGCGTATTTACCTTGTGCTGAATCATATTTTAATAAGTGTGCTAACATTTTAGGATTAGTTAAGTCATTGATTGCTACAACTTCATACCCTTCTGCATTAAACATTTGTCTGAATGCTAGACGTCCGATACGTCCAAATCCGTTAATTGCTACTTTTACTGCCATTTTATTAATATTCCTCCTTGTAAATAGCTTTTATGCCATTATTATAAGTCAAAAACTTCACAAAAGCAACTATTACAACGTTGATTTCTTGTATAAGATGCATTAATTTTTCCTTTATTTTTTAATTAATTCCCATTTCATCATAGCGTTAGCGCTTACACAGTTTTCGCTTCTTTTTTTATTTTTATTAAGAATATTTTTTACCTTTTATTTCTATAATAACGTATGGAGGTTATTTTATGCATCTTATCCCTACTATTATAGAAAAAGATCACCAATATCATTACGCTTATGATATTTATTCAAAATTACTCGAAGAAAGAATTATTCTTCTTACCGGAACAATTGATGATGCTATGTCTAGTTCCATCATTGGTCAATTACTGTATCTCGAAGCAAAAGATAGTCATAGCGATATCTATTTATACATCAATTCACCCGGTGGTAGCGTTTCAGCCGGATTAGCTATTTTTGATACCATGAATTTTGTTTCTTGTGATATTAGCACTATTTGCTGTGGCATTGCCGCCAGTATGGCTGCTATTTTATTAAGTGCAGGAAAAAAAGGAAAACGATGTGCATTAAAAAATTGTGAAATTATGATTCATCAGCCCCTTGCTTCTTTAGAAGGTCAAGCAAGCGATATCACTATAAACGCAAAAAGAATCGAAAAGCAAAAAAAGAAACTTGCAGAAATACTATCACAAAATTCAAATCAACCTATTGAAAAAATAATACATGATTGCGATCGTGACTATTATCTTGACCCAAAGGATGCTATAGAATATGGACTAATCGATGAAATTATTTGAATGTTTCTTTCTTAAACAATAAATAACTATTAAACAAATAAACATTACTATAAAATAATAATCATTTGTATCACCTGTTACCACATAATCTTTAACAGGTTGATCATACATAATAACTCTTTGAATTTTTCCCGTATCTTTAACAGTAAATTGAATCAACTCAGAAACTTTATAATTTTTAGGTGCAATTACTTCAGTTAACGTATACGTTTCACCAGCTGTAAGATTTTTAATCATGTGAGGTTGTTTCCCTGAAACCCATTCATCAATGACTTTTCCATCATTGTTAGTAACTTTTAATCGTGCACCTTCAAGTTCTTTTTTAGCTGTCATATCTTGTTTAGATACTTCTACTTTTGTATCTTCATCTACCATTGATAAGGATGTGTCTTTGTCTTCTTCTACGGTAAATGTTTGTGTTTTAAATGTTGCATATCCATCAGGTGTCTTTGTTTCTTTCAACACATACTCTTCGCCAGTTACAAGTCCTTGGATCATATGTCTTGTCTCATGACCATCAAGATCTATATTCGAATAAGTCGTCGCACCATCTTTTACAAACATTAAAGTATAATCATCCTTGTTATTGTTTTTCGTAATACTGTAAGTAATCATAGAATCTTCTTCATCAAAATAGGTTCCTTCAGATTTATCTTTATCTTTTAATTGAGATTTCATTTCATCAGTCACATCAAAAATATGTTGTCCTGAAATCCATTTATCGACGATATTTTTAGTCTTATTAGAAGTGACCGTCATTTCAGCACCTTTTAATAACCTTCCATTTTCATCCACTTTAGAAACTTCATTGATTGTATCAACCATTTCAACTGTCTGGTTCATCTTTTCTTTTGTTACTTCAAACTCAATATCATTTGCAAGATTGAAGCCTACAGGTGCCAAATCTTCATGTAATGTGTATTTTTCTCCTTCAACCAATCCACTTACATTATGAGTTTTTCCTTCACTGTACCATTCATCTACAACATTTCCATATTGATCAATAACTTGCATAAACGCACCCATTACTTCTTTACCACCAGCAGTTACCTTGGATACTTCAACCTGTTTGTCTTTCATATTGATCTTTTGATTTATTTTTTCTTTTGAAACCGTAAATTCAATATCTGTTGCTTTGACATAATCTTCAGGAGTAATCTTTTCACTTAAAATATATGTTTTTTCTTCTTCTAACCCATTAATGAAATGTTCTTCTTTAGTAGATTCCCATTCATCAATGATATTTCCAGTTTCTTTATCAGTTACAGTAATTGTAGCTCCTTCGACTTCTTTTTCACCTGTGACATCTGTCTTTGTAAAAGACACCTGTTTATCTTTCATTACAACTGTTTCTAACTCACTAGAATTTTTTACAATGAATTTAATATCTGTTGCTTTTACATAATCTTTAGCCGTAACCGTTTCAGATAATGTATATGTCTTACCAACAACTAAACCTTCTATCGAATGAACTTTATCCGAAGAAATCCATTGATCAATGACATTTCCATCTTCATCCGTAATTATCAGTTGTGCGCCTTCAACCTCCTTATCTCCTGTAATATCTGTTTTATTAAATTCATAATATGTCGTTTCATTAACGATATCAAACGATTTAATATAGGTCTTTGTTGTATTATCTTCTTGCCTGAACACAACTCCATATTTGGAAGTATCCAATACACTGCCATCTAATGTTTTCACTTCTTGAAGATAGTAAGAAGCTCCATCTACACTCATTGGCAGATTAGAAATATCTAAATGTCCATCCATTGATAAAGCATAGATTCCATTTCCAATTTCACTTCCCGCATTGACAACTGCTCCTGAATTTTCAGTTGCAATAACATTGTCTTTTTTGAACAGCAACGAACCATCAATAGAACTATAGATATCTGCTTTTGCTTTTAAAACAAATTGGATCTTAGACAAGTCTGTTCTATCCACCAAATCCGTATCTGTATCTAAATCAATAACCGTCTTATTAAGTTTGATTTCTCCTTTAGGCTGTCTGTTTTTGATTTTTACTTCAACGATTGGATCAGCATCTCCATCCACATCATAGTCATAGGTACTTGATATAACAAATTCAACTGGTTTTTCAAGATCAAGAAAACCTTTTGGTGTCTTGATTTCTTCAATCATATATGTCCCCGCATTGAGCATCAACGGAAGGGTTACTGTTCCTTTTTCAACGACAGGAATGATTTCATTATTTGAATTTGTGGTAAAGACATCCACCTTAATACCCGATACTTTCTGAACGACATAGTTTCCTTGAGCATCTTTGATTTTAAAAGAAGCACTGTTAAGCGTTACTTTCTTTCCAGTATCTTCATCTACTTTTACAAGCTTGACATAGGATGCAAAAGGTTTGTTGTTGACACTTACAAGTTTGATTTGTTCAAGCTCATTGTATTCAGAAGAATCCTTTGTAACAGAGATCGTAAAATCTGGTGCTGTCATGTAATCCTTAGGTGTTTTTGTTTCTCTTACAAGGTATTTTCCATAAGGAAGATAATCTGTAACAGCTCGACCATTTTCATTGGTTGTAATAACTGCATAGGTTTTAGCGTTGTCCCATCCAACATTGTCTACTTCAGATTTGAGTTTCCAAGTAAACTCAGCACCTTGCAATCCTTTAACAACTCCAGAGATTCCTTCTCTTTCACCACTTTTGAACACTTGAATACGTTGTTTTTTGACCCGTTCCTGAACAATCATCTGATTGGCATCATTACCAAATTGCAACTTAGCACCTTGATATTGTTCATTGATCTGCGCAACATATTTTCCATCCGTTATGGATGAAGTCACACCTGTCGTTGTATCTGTTACATTGAGTTTAGCACCTTTTAACAGATACCCTTCAGGAGCTTTTGTTTCTTCAATGGAAATAGTACCTAGAGGAAGAATAGCTTGACCATAATTGTTATAAAAGAGTCTATCACTTTTTTCTGTTACTATGCATTCTTTATAGTTTAAACCAGCTCTATATTTTTCTGAGCGATAAATTGTTTTTAAAACCCAAGTACGAGTAGGTGATGATGGAAGATTATCCTTGGTATAGAGTCCAGCATAATATTTCACTGTAAACTCTGCACCTGCAAGATTGGCATCCCCCTGTGACTCGTGTGTTTCCACATCATTCTTAACAATTTCAATTCCAATTGGATCATTCTTTGGTTTTTCCGTCACATTTACGGTCGTCGTCTGATCTTTGGTTACAGTAACTCCATAAGCTGTCTGATCGACATCATATCCCTTACTCGCAGAAATTTCTTTAACAATATAACTTCCTTCAGGTAAAAGTGATGATTTTGCATAACCTTTAGCATCTGTTGTTAATTCTTCAACCAATTCATTCCCATCATAGATTCCGTATTTTGCCCCTTCTAGAGAATAAAGACTGCTGTTATTGGTGATATCTGTATTTGATGATGTTTTTTTCAAATCCACATATCCAAATCCAAGCCAATTAACACTATAATTTAATGAATCCGCAGTCTCTTGATACCATGAACCATGTGTTTGATTAGAATTATTTCCATTGCTAATTGCTAAAGCACAGAATTTTCCTATTGCTGATGAAGTTAAATTACCACTATGATAATCGTTTAACGAATTTGTAATAGGAGTTGTCAAATAGAATGATTGTCCACCCCAAATTGTAGCGGTACCACTAGTTTGTGTTACTGAGGCTCCAGCAAGATGAATTGTCACATCACTTTGTAGTGGAATTCGAACGGTTTCATTGCTACTTGCATTGAACGTTACGATATTTGTTATTTGTTGTTTATTCACTTTATCATAGGTTGCTGTAAATTTTGCAGTATTCCCAGTAGAAAAGCTTGCCCCATTTGAAGGATCAGGCATCGATATAATCATATTATAAATATTCATAATATCTGTTCCATAATTGTGTCCAAATGTTTCGTTAAATAATTGTTCATTAAACCCATTCCAGTCACCACTATATGCACCACTTAAAAATATGTGTGTCAATAGATATTTGGCATCATCATTAGAAAGATAACTATCGTCTGGGCAGAGTCCAGCTTTTAAATTGTAATCTGGTGCAAAAACATCAGATGCAGCTGGCCCTCCAAATCCATAATATAAAAGTTTTCTTACATTAGCGTTGTTTTCAATTACCGAAGCAGTATAATTACCCGATGATGGTGTTTTTTTAGATGATTCCAAACAGTATGACCATTGACCGTTATACTTACATGAATAAGTTGACCACGATTTCAAGGAGGGAATATATCTACTCCACCATTGTGGGTATGTTATGCTCTTTATTCTAGTAAATTCATGTGGTACACCACTATCCCAAGCTTCAACTGTCAATGTGTTTCCCACAGAAAAAAACATTGACAATATCATTCCTAGAACTATAAATAATTTGGTTGTTTTACTTGACCATTGCTTGAACTTCATTTTTTTCTTCCTTTCAATAAATTAATATTTTTTTAACAAAAAAAGATGAAATCTATTTCATCACTTTTCAAATACAGGTTTATACATATCTGTATATTTCTATTAGACAGGCTTTATATTTGACAAATCAAATGACCTTTAGCGATAAAAAAAGACAATCTTTCGATTGCCTTATGGGTGAAACACCCATTTTAGTTTATGAAATTTTATCATGTAATTTCTTCCTTTCTTTATAGTATTTATTTATAAATACTCTTAATTTGAACATACGCTGTTGCATAATATATACACTATTTCAGAGTTATCATTGAATAATCTTTCTATTTTTCTGCTAGACCTTACATAATTAAAGTATTTTTAGACAATTACTCCAAAGTTACAAAAAGATATCCACTATTCTAAATGCTTCATAGCTACAAATACTACCTTTGCCTTAGAAAAAGTAACTATAAGCCCACAATCACAAAGGAGTATAAAGACATAAAATTATAAACATCAATGAATGAGTTTTTACTGAAAAATTAAAAAATAATATAATTTTTCCCTAGTATTATATTATTTAATTACGCCACACGAGCATTTGTATCCTGTAGTAGCCATTTCATCATAAGCTTGTTTAACTACAATATTCTCATTATAAGCTTCTTTTACTGTTACTTGTCTTGTCCCTACTTGAACATCTTTAGATTCATAAGAATGTCCTGTATCTCCGCTATGATCATCTGCATTAGCACCGCCGTATTTTCCAAAATCCTTATGACAAACTTTGCAAACAATATGTTCTTCATATACAGGTTGATTTTCTACCACCGCATCATGGTGTACTATCTTTATTTCATCATCATGATGAACCACCTTTATAATAGGGATATTGTAGTTATGCGTATGTGATGTATTATTCAAATCACTTCCACCTTTATTTGAGGAACTAGTAGTGTTATTTGTTGTTGCGTTTATGCCATTATTAGTTGTTGGCTTTGTATTTGTTGCCTCACTTTTTATTGTTCCTTTATTTGAAACAGGAAAAGTAGATGCTACAGAATCTTTTGAAGAAATTTCATCGCTCCATCTCTTTGCAACAATGGTTTTCTTATTCCCATTTTCATCTGTGATGACTTCAGTTACCGCTACTTCACCTTCATTAACAATAGGTGCCTCCACAACATTGACATTCAAAGTTTTTGTGGTTTTATTTTTGTATTGATCTTGAATTGAAACTTTGAATTTATAACTTCCTATCGTATTGATATCTACTTTCGATGTATCAATCTTCCATTCTTTAACATCACTATAATCAGTAACTTCTAACAGTTCACCAAAATTAAATGTTGAGAGATCAGTATATTGAACAATATCAATACTTTCTGGTGCTTTGATTTCTGGCTTTGTTGTATCTTTAACAGTTATTTTAACTGTTGCTGATTCATTTTTGTAAGTAAAGTTTATTTCATAGTTACCTACTTCTGGATAGTCTTTTTCTTCCTTAGAAACAATATTTCCATTTTCATCCTTGTTGACAACTTTGACATATTTAAGATTATCTTTTTCTTCAGTATCTTTAATAATTTTTTTAACAAGTTCACCACTTACCTTGTCATGATCTAAATAATCATTGATATTTGTAGAAACAGTTTGACCTAATTCTACATCTTGTGTATCCGTTATTAGAATCAAATCATGTGATTTAAATATATTTAAAACAACACCAATGCCTCCCAATATACTCACAATCACACCAATAGTAACTTTCTTTTGTTTTGTATCTATATATTTATTAAAAATATTTTTTATCTTCATTTTCATATTTTTCTCCTTACAAATGCACTTTTTTTATAAAAAGGTGTAAAGAAAAAGCAATCTTTCGATTGCTTAGTTAATCTTTACAATTGTATATCCATTTTCCTTAAACTTATCAACAATAGTTTGGATATGTGCTTCTCCATTTGTTTCACAAGTCACTCTTAACTCTACTTCAGAGAAACGAGCAAAGTTTTTAAATTGGTTATGTTCAACACCAATAACATTTGCATTACATTCATTTAATAAGCGAGACACAATTTCTAATTGACCTGGAATATCAGGTAATTGTACAGAGAATGTTAAAATTCTTCCTCTTGAAATTAATCCTTTATTGATCATTGAAGAAATTGTCATTACATCCATGTTTCCACCAGAAATAAGTGAAACAACTTTTTTACGTTTACAATGTAATTTTTTAAGTGCTGCAAGTGATAAAATACCAGATCCTTCAGCAATTAATTTATGTTTTTCCACAAGCATTAAGAATGCTTCCATTAATTCATAATCACTTACCGTAACAATTTCATCTACATATTTTTTAATATATTCAAATGGAGTTTCTCCAATTTGTTTAACTGCTGTCCCATCAGCAATTGTACTTACTTCGCTTAATTTAACAAGTTGATCATCTTCAACTGCTGCTAAAGCGCTGGCAGCTCCTTCAGGTTCAACCCCTACAATCTTAACAGATGGATTAATTTGTTTTGCTGCACAAGCAATACCAGAAATCAATCCTCCACCACCAATAGGTACTAGAATATAATCAACATCTGGAAGTTCTTCCATAATTTCTAAGGCAATTGTTCCTTGTCCTTCCATAACATCTTCATCATCAAAAGGATGAACAAAAGTATAACCTTCTGATTTTTGTAATTCTACTGCTTTTTCATAAGCTTCATCATAAGCTTCACCATATAAAACAACATCTGCCCCATGTGCTTTTGTAGCATCCACTTTAATTAATGGTGTATGTGCTGGCATACAAATTGTTGCTTTGACCCCTAATTTTTTTGCTGCATAAGCAACACCTTGTGCATGGTTTCCAGCTGAAGAAGCAATTAACCCTTTTTTCTTTGCTTCATCATCTAATTTCATAATTTTATTGTAGGCACCTCTAATTTTGAATGCTCCTGTTTTTTGTAAGTTTTCAGGTTTGATATATACATCATTACCACATTCTTCAGAAAATGCTTCACTATGTATTAAATGAGTTGGTAAAATCACTTCATCAACTCTTTTTTTAGCCGCTTTAAAATCCTCTAATTTTAACATTTTAAATTCCCTCCGTGTTAGTATTCCTATTATATCATTTATCTTCGATAAAACAATTATTTTGTTTTAATTTGGTTTGTCATTTCATCATAAAAATAATCATTTTCATCTAATCTTTTTAAGAATTCATCTTCTTTTAAATCATAAATAGAAAGAACATGTACTAATTGCATATCATCATCTCTTAGTTTCATATTGATCATACTTACTAACATATGAATATCTTTTGTCATTGTTTCACTCCTCATATACTTCATCTACTTTTAGATGTTACCATTATACATCATTTTATTTGACTTTTTGTCTCAAATTTGTTTCATTTTTCTCTTTTTATTGTATAAAATCAATTATTTTTTATCATATTAATTATTTATTATTGATTTTATACATAAACTATACTATACTGTAACCAAGTTAAAAGCATTGACAAGGAGAGTAGTATTTTTACGAAGCTTAAGCGAGCTAGAAGATGGTGCAAGTCTAGCAGTGAACAAAAATATGAAGAACACCTTTGAGCTGTCTACCGAAAGCAAAAGCAAGTAGGCTAGAACGTTTCTAGTTATGTTACAACTAGCGGGTATCGAGTACTCTTTGAAGTATTTTCCGTACCATGTATATCTTTTGGATTTATATGTTACACGATACTCGCACATTCTGTGCGATTTTTTAATTATAAGGGGGATATTAAAAATGTGTGGTTTTTTAGTCGTAGGAAGTGAAGAATTTAAATTACAGGAATTTAATGATGCTTTAGATAAAGCCGCTTATCGTGGTCCTGATCATCAACATATTTCCGTAAGCAATGGGATTACTTGGGGATTTAACCGTTTATCAATTATGGATTTATCAACAAATGGAAACCAACCTTTTGCTTACAAAGATTGTACTTTAGTATGTAATGGAGAAATATATAACTATCCAGAATTAAAAAAGAAATTATCAAAAGATTATACTTTTAAATCAGGAAGCGATTGTGAAGTTTTAATTCCTCTTTATGATCAATATGGAATTGAAATTTTATGTAAATATTTAGATGCTGAATTCGCGATGGTTCTCTATGATGCCAAAACAAAAAAACTTATGGCTGCCAGAGATCCAATGGGAATTCGACCAATGTTCTATGGATATAGTAAAAAAGAACATCAAATTTGTTTTGCCTCTGAAGCCAAAGCTTTATTTGATTTATGTGATGATATTATGCCTTTTCCACCAGGACATTATTATTTAGATGGACAATTTATTTGTTATAACGATTTAAGTGATCCAAAAACAATTGTTGATGATGATTTAGAAACAATTGCGAAAAACTTAAAAACAAAACTTGAAAAAGCCGTTGAAAAAAGATTTATGTCAGATGCACCGATTGGTTATTTATTAAGTGGCGGGTTAGATTCTTCTCTTGTTTGTGCAATTGGTCAAAGATTATCTAACCAACCAATACGTACTTTTGCCATTGGTATGGAAAGTGATCCAATCGATTTAAAATATGCTAAACAAGTGGCTGATTATTTAGGAACTGAACATACTGAAGTCATTATGAATAAAGAAGATTTATATCAACATTTAAAAGAAGTTATTTATCATCTTGAAACATTTGATATCACAACTATTCGTGCGAGTATGGCTATGTATATTTTATGTAAATACATTCATCAAAATACAGATATCAAAGTTATCATGACAGGTGAAGTTTCTGATGAACTTTTTGGTTATAAATATACTGACTTTGCACCAAGTCCAAAAGCCTTCCAAGAAGAAGCAAGTAAAAGAATTAAAGAACTTTATATGTATGATGTTTTAAGAGCGGATCGTTGTATTTCTGCTCATGCTTTAGAAGGTCGTGTTCCTTTTGCGGATGTAGATTTTGTAAACTATTCTATGTCTATCGATCCTGCTAAAAAAATGAATGTTTACAATAAAGGAAAATATTTATTACGCCATGCTTTTGAAGGTACTGATTATTTACCACACGATATTCTCTTTAGAGAAAAAGCTGCTTTCTCAGATGCCGTAGGTCATTCAATGGTTGATTATCTAAAAGATTTAGCAGATGAAAAATACAGTGATGAAGATGTTTTAAAGGCAAAAGAAAAATATTCTTACTGTACACCTTTTACAAAAGAATCATTAATGTACCGTGATATTTTTGAATCTTTCTTCCCACAACAAGGAAAATGGATCAAAGATTTCTGGATGCCAAATAAAGAATGGGAAAACTGTGATGTAGATGATCCAAGTGCCCGTGTTCTAAAAAACTATGGAGATTCTGGAAAATAAAAAGAATGGGTTAGTCTAAAATGGACCCTGTAAAACGGACACAAGAAAAAAAGCACTTTGGTGCTTAGTCC
>JAUNWT010000069.1 GCA_030540195.1 Bacillota bacterium
GTGTTTGTGTCTGCGTTGGCGCAGTTCAAACGCAGAAATGGAGGAAAAAATGAAAGAAAGAATTTTATTTACATCAGAATCAGTATCAGAAGGACATCCTGATAAAGTCTGTGACCAAATCAGTGATGCAATTCTTGATGAATGTTTTAAACAAGATCCTAATTCACGTGTTGCTTGCGAATGTTTTGCGACAACAAATTTAGTTGTGATTGGTGGAGAAATTACTACAAATGCGAAAGTGGATTATGAAGCGGTCGCAAGAAATGTTTTAAAAGAAATTGGCTATGATGATGAAGCCAAAGGTATGGATTATAAAACATGCAAAATCGAAGTTGTCATGGATAGTCAATCAAGTGATATCGCTCTTGGAACAAATGAAGAAGTTGGTGGGGCTGGAGATCAAGGAATTATGTTTGGTTATGCTACAAAAGAAACAGAAGGGTATATGCCTCTTGCTATTTCTATTGCTCATCATTTAGTTCGTTATGCTTCAACTTTAAGACATGATGGAACTTTTAAATGGGCTAGACCTGATATGAAAGCACAAGTTACAATTGATTATACAGATGAAAAACCAGTAATTGATACAATTTTAATGTCAATTCAACATGACGATGATTTTAATGAAGAAGAATTTAAAAAATTCGTTAAAGAAAACATTATGGATGCTGTTGTGAAAAAATATGATATGAACACTGATTATCGTGTTTTAATCAATCCAACAGGACGTTTTGTTATCGGTGGTCCTCATGGAGATACAGGACTTACAGGAAGAAAGATTATTGTTGATACATATGGTGGATATGCACGCCATGGTGGAGGAGCTTTTTCAGGAAAAGATCCAACTAAAGTAGACCGTTCAGCGGCTTACATGGCACGTTACATTGCTAAAAACGTTGTTGCGGCTGATATGTGTGATGAACTTGAAATCCAATTATCTTATGCCATTGGTGTAAAAGAACCAACATCTATCTATATTGATACTAAAGGAACTGAAAAAATACCTCATGATGTTATTCTTGAAGCTATCAAAAAAGAGTTTGATTTAACACCAGCAGGAATTATTCGTACTTTAAATTTAAGAACACCAATTTATAAAAAGACAGCTTCTTATGGACACTTTGGTAGACCAGAAGCAAATTTACCTTGGGAACAGTTAGATAAGGTTGAAAGTTTAAAAAAATATATGTAAAAAAAGGCTCATGAATTGAGCTTTTTTTATTTTTAAAGTTTTTTCAAGAGATAAAAAGTTATATAAAAGTAGGAATTTAGGAAAGTTTATAGTATAATAAAGGTATCAAAAGGAGGAATTAATTATGAAAATTACATTAAGAGGAAAGAACATTGAAATCACAGATGCAATTGAAGAAAAAGTCGGTGAAAAATTATCAAAATTAGATAAATACTTCATTGTCAGTGAAAATGTAGAAGCCAAAGTGCTTGTAAGAACTTATCCTTACGGACAAAAAATTGAAGTGACAATTCCTACTGAATATGTACTTTTAAGAGCTGAAGTTGTGGATCAAGATTTATACAATGCAATTGATTTAGTGATTGATAAACTAGAAGGTCAAATTAGAAAGTATAAAACAAGATTAAACAGAAAATCAAAAGATAATAAACTTGCATTCAATTTAGCATCAATTGAACCACTAGATGACGAAGAAGAAGACGTATTAGTAAAAACAAAAACAATTACTCCAAAACCAATGGATATGGAAGAAGCAATTATGCAAATGGAATTAATTGGACATTCATTCTTCGTATATCGTGATACTGAAACAGATGCTATTAGTATTGTTTACCGTCGTAATGATGGAGATTATGGATTAATCGAAACTGAATAGTGCCATTTGGCTTAGTAATGTGGGTTTTGAGGAAATTTTACTCCTAATTTACTCCTAAAAAATAATAATTTGAAAATCACTTATCTGAATGTGGATAGGTGATTTTTATTTTAAAACGAAAAATATTTATGAGCATATACATAAAAAGGAGGTCCTTTTTATGGCGTATGTAATAAAAAAACATCTCGCCAATCGTGCAAATTGCGGTTGGCAAAGAGATCCTTTGAAAATTAAATATTTAATTATTCATTATACAAGTAATGATGGTGATAGTGATGAGACCAATGGAAGTTATTTTGCAAGAAGAATTGTGAAAGCATCTGCTCATTATTTTATAGATGATGATTCGGTAACACGCAGTGTTCCAGATGATTATGTTGCTTATAGTGTTGGAGGGAAATGCCAATCGAATCACCATCCAATGTATCAAATTGTCACGAATACAAATTCGATTTCTATTGAAATGTGTGATAGTAAAAAAGATGGAAATATTGAAATTACCAATAAAACGTTGGAAAATGTCTATGCATTTTCACGCTTATTAATGAAAAAATATAATATTAGTATTGATCGCGTTTATCGACACTATGATGTTAATGGAAAATTATGTCCTAATTGCAATGGCTTGTTAGATGATGCTATTTGGCAAAAGTTTAAAAGTAATATTGTCAATGTGACAACTGAAAGTTTAGGAACATCTACGCTTGTTCCGGCATCAGCTACAAATTTAAACAAAGATAGTGTAATTGCGCGTGGACAGCAACAATCTATTAATTTTATAGGGAATAAAATTGCTATTGATGGAATTTGTGGAGAGAATACTTTAAAAAATATGAGACGTTGTTTTCAAAAAGCGATAAATCTTGATTATGGAAAGAAATTATCGGTAGATGGTCTTTTTAGTAAAAAAAGTAAAGCGGCTTTAGGAAAACATTATGTTAAGAAAAATGAGGTTCAATATTTAGTGACAGCTGTGGAAATTGCCTTGATGTGTCGAGGGTATGATGTAGGTGGTGTTGAATATCCAGGTATATTTGGAAAAGGTCTAGAAAATGCCGTAAAACAATTTCAAAAAGATCGAGGATTAAAAGTAGATGGAATTGCAGGTAGAAAAACGATTTTAAAATTGATAGATTCTTGATTTTTTGAGAAATTTGAAACAAATTTGAGACAAAAACAGTTAAAAAGAAGTGTATAATATTAATAGAGATCATATAAAAAATAGTCCATTTTTATTGGGCTATTTTTTATAAAGATCTCCTTGATAAATATCACGTTCTTTCATTTGCTTATCAATATCATTTAAAATCGTAACTTTTTTAATAGACCACATCGGTGCAATTAAATCATCGATTTTACCATCACCTGTGAGTCTTTCAAGAACGATTTCAGGATTAATATAGCGAAGTTGTTCAACAACGATATCAATATATTCTTGACGAGTAAGCATTTCAAATTCATGATTTTCATACATTTGTTGGAGTTTTGTGTTTTTTACTACAAAAAGCATATGAATTTTTAAAGCTTGAATATCGAGTTGACCGAGTGTTTTGGCTGTTTCAATCATCATTTCTTTTGTTTCAAAAGGAAGTCCATTGATGATATGAACACATACTTCTAAATGGTATTGACGACAGAGGGCTAAACCATCAAGAAATTCTTGATAGGTATGACCGCGGTTAATGAGTTTACTTGTTTGGTCATGAATTGTTTGTAAGCCAAGTTCAATATAAACATCTTTTGTTTGATTGACTTCGCTTAAATAACGAATGATTTCTTCATTTAGACAATCAGGACGTGTTGCAAGAGCAATTCCTTTAACATCTTCTTTTTCTAAAAAAGGTTGAATCATACTTTTGATTTTATCTAATGGTCCATAAGTGTTTGTATTTGCTTGAAAATAGGCAATATAAGCGCATTCGGGCCATTTTCTTTTCATGATTTGTGAGATGGTTTGGAATTGTTTTTCTAAATGGTCGTGGACATTACCTGCATAATCACCAGATCCTGAGGAACTACAAAAAATGCAGCCTCCATAACCTTTTGTTCCATCACGATTTGGACAGGTAAAGTCAGCATTTAATGCAACTTTAGCAACTTTTTGATGGTATTTATTTTTTAAATAGTAGTTATAAGTATGATAACGTTTGTTATCTAAAGAGTATTTAAATTGATTCATTTTATCACCGAGGCAATTATAACATAAGGAGGAACAAAATGGGATTAGAGTTAAAAAATGTTACAAAGAAATTTAAAACAATAGAAGGTGAAAGTGTTTTATTTGAAGATTTATCCATTACTTTTCCAAAACAAGGTCTTGTTGTTATTACAGGAGAAAGTGGGTGTGGAAAATCAACACTTTTACAATTGATTGCTGGACTGGATCAAGAATATGAAGGAGAAATAGTGTTTAATCAAAAAAATATCAAAGAAATAAAGGATTATCGCCAACAAAATATTAGTTTTGTCTACCAAAACTATCAATTGATTGACTATTTGACGGTAAAAGAAAATTGTTTGTTTTATTGTCGTTTAAAAGGAATCAAAATAGCAAATGAAAAGTTTCAAGAAATGAGTCAGCTTTTTGATTTAGAAGAAATTGTAAATCAAAAAATCAAAGACTTATCAGGCGGACAAAAACAACGCGTCGCTTTAATGAGAGCACTTCTATGTTCAAGTGCTCTTATTTTATGCGATGAACCTACAGGAGCATTAGATAGCGATAATCGAAAGAAAGTTTATGAAATTCTAAAAAAGATCAGTCAAAAACACTTGGTCATTATCGTATCACATGATCAAGAATGTCTTAAATATAGCTCTTATGTTCTTGATTTTAATCATTTAAAACATCATTATCATTGGAATTGTCAACTTTATTTACGTTATGAAACGAAAAAAAGAAAATGTGGAAGTTTGTTGAAGGAAATGGCAAAAATGATGATGAAGGATCAAAAGAAAGCAATGATGATGTTTGTTTCACAACTCTATATGATTTTAGCGATTACTTTGATTATAAGTGGACTTCATGGCTTTCAAATTTATTATCAAAAACAGTATACAAAAACATTGAACAATAATTTAGTCATGATTCAAAAGAAAAATCAAAGTCCGTTTAAAGAAAAGGAGATAAAACAATTAAAAGGGAATTATTTATATCGTTTGGATATGGGAAAGATTGAAGGATTAAAAAACTTTCAATCTTTTTCTATAAATAAAAAACTTAATCAAAATGAAGTCTATGTCAATAATACTTTTATAGAAAAATATAAGCAAACAAAAATTGTTTATATTCTTAATCAACAAAGTTATGAATTAACTGTTAGAGGAGTTCTTCATGATACATATCAAGAACCTATTATTTATTATGGTTTACATTCTTTATCTGATGAACTAACTATACAATGTATTGATTTATCAACGTGTTTGATTTATGTAAAAAACAAAGATTTTGTAGAAAATTACATAAATCATTTACCAATGAAATATCAAGGAACTTGTCTTGTTTATGAAGAATATCGAAGCTATTTTGAATTGATTGATTTATTTACAAAAATCAGCTCTATTTTTATTCTTTTAAGCTTCTTAATTGCATTGGTATTAATGGGATATCTTGTTTTATCAATGTTTTATGAAAATCAAAAAACCTATGCTTTGATGCTTGCAAATGGTTATCAAAATAAACATTTAAATTTATTTATTTTGAAAAAAGTAACACTTACAATGATGACCATTGGTGTTTTTTCATGTCTCTTTTCTATTTGTTTTTTACAAATAATTAATTATTTCGATATTTCTAAAAGAATATTTGGAATATCCAAACTGTTTATTTTACCTAAAATAGGGAATCATTCCTATTTTTTATATGTTTTCTATCTTAGTTGTTATGGTGTGCAAGGTGTTTTGTTAAGTTTTTTTATGTTTATAAAAATGAAAAAAATAAAGATGTATGAATGTTTAAGGGAGGAATAGTATGCTAGAAATCAAGCATTTAACCAAAGCTTATGAACGCGTTATATTAAAAGATATCTGTTTGTCTTTTAAAGAAAAGGGCCTTTATGTTATTACTGGACAAAGTGGGTGTGGAAAGTCAACGCTTTTAAATATGATAGGCGGTTTAGATTCTAATTATCAAGGAATAATAGAAATGGATGGCAGGGACATTCAAGTAATTCCTCATTATATTCAAAAATATGTAGGTTTTATTTTTCAACAGTTTCATTTGATTGAAGAAATGAATGTTAAAGAAAATGAAACGTTAATAGCTTATTTTAAAAAAATATTTTCAGCTAAAAAAGAGATTTTACTTTCACGGTTAAAATTAAAAAAGCTCCAGTCTTATAAAACAAAACTACTTTCCGGTGGACAAAAACAACGTGTTGCCATTTATCGAGGATTTATAGCCAATCATCCAGTTGTTTTATGTGATGAGCCAACAGGAGCATTAGATGCAAAAAATAGCGAAGAAGTATTTAAGATTTTAAAAGAGCTGGCAAAAGAAAAACTTGTCATAGTCATTAGTCATGATGAAAAACTTGCCTCTAAATATCATGATTATCTTTATGAAATCAAAGATCAACAGATTCATTTAATTCATCAAAATAAAATAGAAGGAGCAATCACAACAAAAGAAAAAACAACAAAGAAATCTTTTTTTCAATTTTTATTAAAAGATTTTAAACTTTGTTGGAAAAGTCATTTTATTATCATACAAGTTTTATTCATTGCACTTTTAAGTATTATGTTGACATTTTCTCTTACAAATTCAACAAATAAACAAATTCAAGCACAACTTGAAAAAATCATTCCTTCTACAACGATTATGTTGAAAAAGAAAAATAATGAAATGCTAACACAAAAAGATTTACAAGGTATTCATCAAGGAAATATCAAATATCGTTTTTTACAAAATGATGATGTTGAATTTTTAGGTGTTTCTTTATCAAAAAAATATCAAACGAATAAAACACTTTATATTTCTGACTATATTCAAAAACCAAAACAAAAAATAAAAGGGAAAGGGATCGAAAATGATGAAGAAATTATTCTTGCTAGATCAACTTATGAACAACTGCTCTATTTGACAAAACAAAAGAGTTTGTTGAATCAAGAAGTTTATCTTTTTTTTGATTATCAAAATGAAGTAAAATCTTATCCCGTAAAAATCGTTGGAATTGAAGAAAAGGAGACAGTGATGGAAACTGTTTATTTGAAAGAATTTGCTTTTAATCATTATTTACAAGAACTTTATCAATTAGAACAAGGACACACAGCTTTTTTACAAGTTCAAGATAAAAAAGTGATGAAAGTTTTAAAAGAAAAATATCCAGCTTATCAATTTAAATTGGCGAACAGTTCACTTTCAACGACGATTGATGAAAAGTTTAAACAAATAGAAATTATCTTACTTGGCTTTAGTTCGTTGTCAATTGTCACCGCTTGTTTTTTATTAGGCCTTGTTTTGTATTTAATGGTGATTAAAAGAAAAAAGTATTTTGCAATTTTACAAACCTTGGGTGCGTCACTTAAACAGGTATGTTTTATCGTTTTATTTCAAGGTTTGATTATATCAAGCCTTGCTTTTTTGGAGGCGTTTATTGTTTTAAATCAATTATTTGTTTTAGCAAATACTCTTATTAAAGAAAGTATTTCAAATTTGATGGACAATTTTTTTACGGTATCCTATGAAATGATAGGTGTTATGTTTATAGTGGTACTTATTTTTACGCTTCTTTGTAGTATGATTCCAATTAAAAAAGTAAAAGAAATAGAGATTGTAGAAGCTTTAAAGGGATAAGAAATTTTTTTATTGCATATAAGTTACTATGTGGTATAATAAAAAGGCAAAATCTATGAATAGGAGTACTAGCAAATCCCCTATATTTAGAGAGTCAGTGGTTGGTGAAAACTGATTATAGCATTTGTGAACTCGCCTAGGAGATGTATTTTTGAATAAAGTAAAAAATATCGTAGAACTGCGTTAAAGTTTTGAGGTGCTAGAAGTGTTTATTTCTAGAACTAAGGTGGTATCGCGTTAAAATTGGCGTCCTTAGATAAGGGCGCTTTTTTATATTTAAGGAGGAAAAATTATGCCGTTCGATCACACAAAAATAGAGCCAAAATGGCAAAAATATTGGGACGAAAACAAAACATTTAAAACAGATTGTTATGATGATTCAAAACCTAAATATTACTGTATGGATATGTTCCCATATCCATCTGGAAATGGTTTACATGTAGGACATCCTGAAGGATATACTGCAACAGATATCGTATCAAGAATGAAAAGAATGCAAGGATATAATGTATTACATCCAATGGGATTTGATTCATTTGGATTACCTGCTGAACAATTTGCGATTCAAACAGGTCATCATCCTGCAGAATTTACAAAGAAAAATATCGATGTTTTTAGAAAACAAATTAAATCATTAGGTTTTTCTTATGATTGGGATCGTGAGATTGCAACAAGTGATCCAGAATATTATAAATGGACACAATGGATCTTTACAAAATTATATGATCAAGGGTTAGCTTATATTGATGAAATTCCAGTTAACTGGTGTCCAGAATTAAAAGCTGTTCTTGCAAATGAAGAAGTTATTGATGGTAAGAGTGAACGTGGAGGATATCCTGTTATTCGTAAACCAATGCGTCAATGGGTTTTAAAAATCACTGAATATGCTGAAAGATTATTAGCTGATTTAGATGATTTAGATTGGCCAGAAGCTACAAAACAAATGCAACGTAACTGGATTGGTAAATCTATTGGAGCAAATGTTGATTTCAAAATTGATGGAACAAATAAAGTATTTACTGTCTTTACAACACGTTGTGATACATTATTTGGGGCAACATACTGTGTTATGGCACCAGAACATCCATATGTTGAAGAAATTACAACAGAAGCACAAAAAGCAGCTGTTGAAGCTTATAAAGAGAGCTGTGCAAGTAAATCTGACTTAGAAAGAACAGAACTTAATAAAGATAAAACAGGTGTCTTTACGGGAGCTTATGCAATCAACCCTGTAAATGGTAAAAAAATTCCAATTTGGATTTCTGATTATGTACTTGCAAGTTATGGTACAGGAGCTATCATGGCTGTTCCTGCGCATGATGATCGTGACTATGAATTTGCTAAAAAATTCGGTATTGAAATTATTCCAGTATTAGAAGGTGGAAATATCGAAGAAGCTGCTTATACAGAAGATGGTGTTCATATTAACTCTGAATGGTTAAATGGTCTTGGAAAACAAGAAGCTATTGATAAAATGGTAGATTGGTTACAAGAACATCATTGTGGACAAAAGAAAGTGTCTTATAAATTAAGAGACTGGTTATTTTCAAGACAACGTTATTGGGGTGAACCAATTCCTATCGTTCACATGGAAGATGGTACAATGCGTACAGTTCCTGTAGAAGAACTTCCATTAGAATTACCAGCAACTAAAAACTTCCAACCTCATGATAGTGGTGAATCACCACTTGCTAACTGTGAAGATTGGTTAGAAGTAGAAATCGATGGACAAAAAGGACGTCGTGAAACAAATACAATGCCTCAATGGGCTGGGTCATGTTGGTATTATATTCGTTATATTGATCCACATAATAGCGAACAAATTTGTGATCCAAAATTATTAGATAAATGGTTACCAGTTGATTTATATGTAGGTGGAGCAGAACATGCGGTATTACACTTATTATATTCTCGTTTCTGGCATAAAGTTCTTTATGATTGTGGTGTTGTTAAATGTAAAGAACCATGGCAACGTTTAGTACACCAAGGTATGATTTTAGGAGACAACAACGAAAAAATGTCTAAATCTAGAGGTAACGTTGTTAATCCTGATGATATCGTCGCAAGTCATGGTGCTGATTCACTTCGCTTATATGAAATGTTTATGGGACCACTTGAAGCATCACTTCCTTGGTCAACAAATGGATTAGATGGTTCTCGTAAATGGTTAGACCGTGTTTATCGTTTAATGATTGAAACAGGTAAATTATCTGATGAAAATGATCATAGTTTAGATCGTGTTTATCATCAAACTATTAAAAAAGTAACTGATGATTTTGAAAAATTAGGTTTCAATACAGCTATTTCACAAATGATGATTTTCATCAATGAATGTTATAAAACAGAACATGTTTATAAAGAATATGCTGAAAACTTTATCAAAATGCTTTCATGTATTGCACCTCATATCTGTGAAGAAATGTGGCAACAATTAGGACACAATGATTCAATTGCTTATGAACCATGGCCAACTTATGATGAAAAAATGTTAGTAAGTGATACTGTTCAAATGGGTATCCAAGTTAATGGTAAATTAAGAGCTAAAATTGAAGTTGCTAAAGATGCTGATGATGAAACTGTTAAAGAATTAGCATTCCAACAAGAAAATGTTAAAGCACATACTGATGGTAAAAATATCGTTAAAGTAATTGTGGTTAAAAATAAAATTGTAAACATTGTCGTTAAGTAAAATGTTGCAAATGTTTAAGTAGAGATACGTCTCAAAAGCCTTGTAAAATCAAGCTTTTTGAAAAAAGTGTCTCTACTTTTTTATTTGCACATAATCGTATTTTTAGGGTCGATTGGTACAAAATTGGTACAGTAAGGGGATCATTTTGTACCAATTGGTATTACGACATTTGTGCAACATTGTTGTGAATCCATTTTGTAGGTTTGCAATCTATATAAAAAACGCCTCTGACTGCTTGGTTTTTTAAGCAGTTTTCTTTATGCAAAAAAAGGAGGTAATTATGGATAACGATAAAAGTATTAAAATATTAACAAGGTCAAAATTAAGACCGTTTCGATATCATCCTTATAAGGTCAAGGAAGATGAAGATATGGCAAATCTGGTGAACAGTATTAAAGAAGAGGGTGTCATTAGTCCAATCATTGTAAGAAAGGTTGGAAAGGATAACTATGAAATACTGTCAGGTCATCGAAGATTCAAAGCATGTCAGATTTTAGATATAAAGGAAATCCCTGTCATAGTGAAAGATATACAGATGCCAGAAGCAGCAATCTATGTTGTTGACAGTAATTTACAAAGAGAAAATCTTCTTCCCAGTGAAAAAGCATTTGCCTATAAATTAAAATATGATGCTTTGAAACATCAGGGGAAGATCAGTGACGATCTAACTTCGTATCAACTTGGTACGAAGTACAAAACTGATTCAGCTGTTAAGATAGCACAACAAGAAGGAACAAGTAGAGCACAAATATACAGATATATTCGTTTAACAAATTTAAATGAAGGATTGCTAGATTATTTAGATCAGGGAAGGATAGCATTCAATCCTGCAGTTGAACTGTCTTATTTAAGTAAAAGGCAGCAGGACATTTTATTAGAGGCAATTAATGATTTAGATGCGACTCCTTCATTTTCTCAAGCACAGTATTTAAGGCAATTAGCTAAAGAAGGTAAATATACTGAAGATTCAGTTTATGATGTGCTAGACGAACTTAAGCCTAATCAAAAAGAAAACTTAAAAATTAATTTGGATGAATTAAGAGATTATTTTGATAGAGGAACGACGCCTAATGAAATGATCAAGATTATAAAAAAATCATTAGCAAAATATTATCTTGCGCAAAATTCCAAGAAAGAAGAAAACGATTTAAAAATATAAAATATATTAAAGAAAGCTTTAATGTCTATTTACCCGCGGGAAAGGTGGTCAGTATGATCAGTCAAAATGTTTATGTAAGATTTGATACATTCAATACAAGAGATGAAGTATTAGACTTTGTTTATGATGAAAAAGAATTAAATTCGAATATTAACAATTGGAAAAATGATTTAGATAAATATATTGTTAAACCGCAGATTCAACACACCAGCCAACCGCAAATTATATTAACCATTA
>JAUNWT010000070.1 GCA_030540195.1 Bacillota bacterium
GTGTTTGTGTCTGCGTTGGCGCAGTTCAAACGCAGAAATGGAGGAAAAAATGAATAAAGAATGGTGGAAAAAGGAAATAGCTTATCAAATTTATCCTAGAAGTTTTAAGGATTCTAATAATGATGGGATTGGTGATATTCGTGGGATTATTGAAAAGCTTGATTATTTTGAAGATTTAGGAGTGACTTTATTGTGGTTATGTCCTATTTATAAATCACCAATGGATGATAATGGATATGATATTTCTGATTATTATGATATTAATCCTGAATTTGGGACAATGGCCGATTTAGAAGAATTGATTGAAAAAGCCAAAGCTAAAGGAATTAAGATTATTATGGATCTCGTTATCAATCATAGTTCAGATGAACACGATTGGTTTCAAGAAGCATTAAAAGATCCTAACAGTCCTTATCATGATTATTATATCTTTAAGCCATCAAAAGATGGTAAAGAACCAACCAATTGGAGATCTGTCTTTGGTGGTTCTGTATGGCAAAAGGTTGAAGGAAGAGATGAATATTATTTCCATGCTTTTTCTAAAAAACAACCTGATTTAAACTGGGAAAATCCTCAGTTAAGACAAGAACTTTATAAAATGATCAATTGGTGGTTAGATAAAGGAATTGCCGGATTTAGAGTAGACGCTATTAACTTTATTAAAAAAGATCAAAGATATTTAGATGGTCCGGTAGATGGACAAGATGGTTTAAGTTCTTGTTTTGATTTTGCAAGAAATCAACCTGGTATTGAAGTGTTTTTTGATGAATTAAAGAAAGAAACTTTTGAAAAGCATAATTGTATGACTGTTGCTGAAGCGGTAGGGGTTCAATATAAGGATTTAGGTATTTTTATTGGTGACCAAGGATGTTTTTCAATGATGTTTGATTTTAATTATTGTAATTTTGATATTAGTGAAGATGAAGAATGGTTTAAAAGAAATGATTGGACTGTTAAACAATTTAAAGAATTATTGTTTACAAGCCAAAGAGAAGTGCAAAAACTTGGATGGATTGCTAGTTTCTTAGAAAATCATGATCAACCTAGAGCAATTGATAAATTTGTCTTAGATAAGAAAAATCATAATTATTATTCTAAAACAATGCTTGCTGGTATGTTCTTTAACTTAAGAGGAACACCATTTATCTATCAAGGTGAAGAAATAGGTATGGAAAACTTTGAAAGAAAAAGCATCGATGAATTTGATGACATTGGAAGTCATGGACAATACCAAAGAGCCTTAGAAGAAGGATTTACCAAAGAAGAAGCCATGCATTTCCTTAACCTTAGAAGTAGAGATAATACTAGAACACCAATGCAATGGGATAGTAGTGAATATGCCGGATTCAGCAATCATAAACCTTGGTTAAAAATGACAGGTAGCCAAGATAAAATCAATGTTGAAAACCAATTCAACGATCCAAATTCTATCTATAGCTTCTATAAAAAAATGATTTCTATTAGAAAACAAGAAGAAACTCTTGTTTATGGAGATTTTGAAGAACTATCTACAGTAGATGATGTTATTGGTTATAAACGTACTTATCAAGGACAAGAAATTATCTGTTTATGTAACTTTACAAACAACGAACAACCAATCCCTGATATTCAAGGAAACATCTTGTTAGATAACTACAACAACTATCATCCAACAACCTTAAAACCTTATCAATTCGTAATGATCAAAAAATAATAACAGCCCTTTAGTGATAAACTAGAGGGCTTTTTATTGCCGGTATCGGCAAAAACTATATATTTTAACAACATATAAATTTATGTTTTTTGCCGATAACTTTTATTATTTACTTTATTTATTCAAATACGATGTTTTTTAACATAATTTCTAACTTGTGATTTTACTTGATAATATGTCTTTAAAGCATCTTCCCTATATTCTGGGCTATCTGATGTATCACCAAAATAGCTTATATACCATTGATCTACTACTTTTAAAAACCACTTTGTTTGAGGTAATTGCCCTTGAGCAATTACAAAAGTATCAAAGTCTTCTTTAACTCCTTGATAAACACCGGGTTCTTTTATCTTAACACCTCGTTCAAGAAAGAAACGATTAATCTTTTGATAACATTCATCTAAATCAATATTATTCTTTTTAGCTTTTTCTTCACTTAAATAGATTTCCATCAACATATATCAAATACCTCACATCATCAATCAAAAACATCTAATGGTTGAATATAACTTTTCATACTATATTCATCACTTACAATTGTTACATCAAATTCTTTAACACAATATTTTAGCCATGTATAATTTGAAGATAATTTTTTAATTATTTGTACTACTTCAGCCATTGAAATAGGATACTTAGAAACATAACCTGAATATTGTCTATGTTTAAATCCATTATTAATAAAATACTTTTTAAGATCACTCCATCCTTTTTTATAATTTCTTGAAGGGTAGTATTTTCTTAATAGAGAATCATTTAAATCAAAATTGAACGCTTTTTTGCTTTCTAAAGAATCCATTATTGCGTTTTTCTACTTCATAATAACATCTTAAAGCATCTTCTCTATATTCAGGGCTTTCAGGTCCATCTCCAAAATAACTTATATACCATTGATCCACTACTTTTAAAAACCATTTTGTATCGGGTAATGATCCTTGTGCAATAGCAAAAGTATCAAAATCTTTTCTAACACCTTTATAAATACCTTTTGATACTATTTCTACACCACGTGATTTAAAATACTTATCTATCTTTTGATAACATTCATTCAAATCAATATTATTCTTTTTTGCTTTTTCCTCACTTAAATAGATTTCCATCAACATATATATCCACCTCTTATCTTTGTCTCATATTACTACAATCAATAGTATATCCCTTCACTAATATATACGCCATTTATTTCTATTTTTCTTTTCTTATTTTTAATTTTTTATCTAATCGTGATTTGATAAATCACGATTAGATAAATTTCTTTGGACTATTTAAATAATGCAACATAACAAATTTCATTTACTTATTTAAACAACTTTTAATGTGCATATATAAAACCTAATGATTAAATCAATGTAATACGTTAAAATAAAACTATAAAATATTTATAGAAAAGAGATTAATATGAAAACCTTATATCAAACAATGTCTGATTATTTTAAAAATAATCCTATGGATTGGAATTATTACTTAAATGAATTAGAACTTCCTAAAAATATAAATGATGCTAGAAATTTTATAGAAGATTTTTTTGCATATGGTGGAAAGAGTTATTTAATACACAACATAATGCCTAAATGTAATCAATTAAGAATCTGTCATACATTATCTGTTTTCTTTATTGGCTTACTTATCAAAAACAGTTCATATCATGACCTTAAAATTATTGATGATAACCAAAATGAAATTTTTGAATTTAATTATCTTTGGTTTTTAGTTTCTTTATTTCACGATATGGGATATGTTCAAGAAGAAGATTGGAAATATAAATTTGAATATAGAAAAAAATCAAATGATTTTAAAATCATTATGAAAAATCATGACTTTCCTATCAATAAATTTAAAATATACCATAACTATAATACGTACTACGACTTAGGAATTATTTATCCAGCTCCTTGTTATTTTAGAATAAATCCTATAATGCCGACATATAAAGTTTCATTTATTAAAAATAATACTTATTATACTGACAAAATTATTTTCAATAATGGAACTACAATAACTAGAAGTATGTATCCTAAATCTACTATTTTTAATTATTTGGAATATTGCAAAATGAATGAAGATATCAATCATTATGATCATGGAATAGTCGGTGGGCTATGGTTATATGATAGCTTAGTAAAAAATTATTATTTATCTTATATTTCATTAAATGATGATAGCAAAAATATAGAAAATTTCTATATAAATAATCTTCATTTTTGTGTTAATCAATTTCCTATATTTGCATATCTAGCTGATTGTATTATTTCTCATAATATGTGGTTTGCAACTGATTATGGAACAATAGAATTATATGAAAAATGTGGTTTAGAACAATTGATTCCACCACACGCTCAACCGATATCATTCAATACTAATCCTTTGTTATTTATTTTGGCTCTAGCTGATACATTAGAACCTATAAAAACTTGTTGTGATCCCGATTATGGATTAAACATTGAACCAATAGAAGTTTTAAATAGTATAGAATGTGTATTTAATTATAAACACATATCCTTATTATTTAAAAATAATGAAATATTTAAAAAAATAAAAAAGAAATTGGATGGTTTAGAAAACTGGTTAGATATCAATGTAGAAATTTTCGAAAATGAAAACAAAATTGATATTATATTTTGATATATCTCTCATATAAAAAACATATCCTCATAATTTTTGATATCTAGAAGATATATTGGTTTTATTTTATATTTTTAAAGGTTATAAAATAACTCGTGGAGCTCAATTTTTTGGGAATGTATTTCTGATAATTTAATTGTCATAAAAAAACAACAGCTAGAATTCTTGCTGTTGTTTCGTTTTATAGTTCGTTTATCATTGATATTGTCTAGATACTATGAAAGGAACTATATAAATATATGATAGCATGAAATTTTTAAACATGAAAATAAAAACATAATTATCTCTAATATTTTAATTGATAGTAGCTAGAAAAAAATCATTTTGAAAAGTCCTCAAAATTGAATTCTTTCCTGCCGGTCCCTCTATCAGAAATAATTTTTATCAATGAATTTTTTATATATAGATTTCAAACACCATCTCATTCTTCATCAAATATATCATTTAGTGTTTTCTCCATATCTACTATCAAATTAACCACTAATGCATTTCCCATCATAAATCTACGCTTTCTCAATGGCATTTCTACCATTTCTCCTTTAACCAAGCAATACTTTGTATGATTTGTAGGAAATCCTTGTATTCTCTCTGCTTCTGTAGCAGTAAGTAACCTTACTCTTCCTGTCATCTTATCTTTCACAATATGAGTTGTTCTACTGAATCCGCCTTCTGATGTTAACATTGTACGCGCAGGTTTATCCTCTTGATCAATCATAGAAATAGCACCTTCTGAAAATACATATTTATGACCTGTTGAACTTGTACGCAACAATTTTTTTGCCCCTTTTAGATACTGCCATGTCTGTCTATCTTCTTTTGGTAGACGCTGTTTCGTTTCATCACTATGTGTAATCATTGGATCTGTATAGTATAATTTTTCTTCTGGAATAAAATACTGTTCATCGACCTTTTCAGTCTCCATAATATCACCGAGTGTTATCTGTTTCCCATGATAATTTGGAACAGTCTTTATTGTATATATTATCCCATCCTTCATTATTCCAGAATTTTCAAATAAGCATTGGAACGTATCAGATACCTCTCCTACTTCTGACGAAAGCCTCTTAACTTTCATCTTAGCGGATTTTGCTTTATTTACAGAAAAAGTCTCTGCAAAAAATCCATCATTTAAAATAACACTTTCCATACATTTTTCCTTGTTCTCTTCCTCGAGTGTATCTGTATATCCTATTGTATTTAAAATTTTTGTCGCATATCTTGTATTATTTTTATATGCAAAAATAAATGTTCTTCGACGTCTTTGTTGATATCCATATTCCGCAGCATTGATTACTCGCCATTCAACTGTATATCCTTCATCACGAAAACACGCAAGAATCACACCAAAATCTCTTCCTCTTTGTTTTGCTGGAGATTTCAACAATCTATCAACATTTTCTAGTAAAACAAATGGCGGTTTCTTTATTTCCAATATTTCTCGTATTGACCACCATAAAATACCTTTCTTACCTTCCAATCCTTTGGATGTAGCTAATGAAGACGCTACTGAATAGTCCTGGCATGGAAAACCTCCGACTAATAAGTTAAAATCAGGAATTGTTGTTTTGTCTACATCTTCAATATTATAATTAGTAGTATCTTCGCCATTTTTATCTAATCGAGTACCAAATCGATATACATAACAGTCATGTGCATACTGTGTTTTCTTCTCTGAAGGTTCCCATTGACTAAACCAAACTGTATCCCACTTTTCTTCTTTGCCATAATCTTCTACTGTTCTTATATTATTAAGTCCACATCTAAAACCACCTACTCCGGCAAACAATTCGCAAACTGTTTTCTTCACTTTTTTTACCTCTTCTTTTTATCATCAAACAATCTTTCTCGAATATAATAACCCATTTTTATATCCTTGTAAAGATCCTTTTCTATTTTTTATTATGGCAGTAACTCAATATTTAAAGGGGAGAATTTGTTCTCATGAATAAGCTATCAAATTTTAAATCTTTAAGTTACTTAAAAAACTATTGATTAAAATTCATAAAATATCCAGAAGTTAAAAATAATTGTATTTTTTGCATTAAATCAATTTTTTCTAATTCTTTTTATAATTTATACTTCCTATATTTTTTTCAATAATTGTATAATATAATTAACTAATAAGAATATTTACTGAGGTGATAAAAATGCTTTTCGATTATGATGACACTAATATAAACAGCGTCTTGAATTACGCAAAAAAAATAGAAGATTTAACATTTAGAGATATTCTTGTTGAATGTAAAAAATATCTTGCTGATGCTGAAAAGGGCAAGAAAATGAATCGACCTTTAGAATTTATAAATAGTTTAAAAAATGATAAGTTATTAACATCAGAAAATTCAAAGGGACAGTTAGGAAATATTATTGAAAAATTTTACTTTGGATATGAACCAAATTCCAATCAAAATGCTGATTTAGATAAAATAGGTGTCGAAATCAAACAAACACCTATCGATATAAAAAAAGATGGAACTCTGACAGCAGGGGAACGTTTAGTTATTACCATGATTTCTTATACTGATCCTGTAGAAGAAGATTTTTATAAAAGTCATGTATATGAAAAAATAAAAAATATTCTTCTTGTACAATATATAAGAGATAAATCAAAAAATAGATTAGATAATCGTATCAAGTATGTAAATTTATTTACACCTCCTCCTGAAGATTTATCAATTATCATCAATGACTATAAAGTTATAACTCAAAAAATCAAAGAGGGAAAAGCTCATGAATTAAGTGAAAGTGATACATATTATTTAGGAGCATGTACAAAAGGGAGTACAGCCCAAAGTAGTTGGCGTGAGCAATATTATGGAAATCATATTCCTGCTAAAAAGAGAGCATTTTGCTTGAAAAACAGCTACATGACACATGTATTGCAAGACTACGTCTTAACTCATAAATTAGAAAATGAATCTATCATTAAAAATATAGATGAACTTAAACATTTATCCTTTGAACAAATAATTATTAATAAAATTAATCATTATAAAAACAAAACTGATGAAGAATTATGTTCACTATTTGATAGGGAATATAACAATAACAAATCTCAATGGATTGATTTATCCTACCGTATGCTAGGTATCAAAGGAAATCATGCAGAAGAATTTGAAAAGGCCAATGTTAAAGTAAAAGCTATTCGAATAGAAACAAATGGTAAAAACAAAGAATGCATATCTTTCCCAACCTTTAAATATAAAGAATTAGCAAATGAAACATGGGATACTTCTTTTATTCATGAATATTTTTCAACAACTAAATTCTTATTTGTAATCTTTAAATCAAATGGAAAAACATATAATCTCTTAGGTGCACAAATGTGGAATATGCCTTACAACGATTTAGAAGAAACAGTAAAAAACGGATGGTTAGCTATTCAAGAAAAAATTATAACAGGTGTTACATTTACAAAAACAAGTAATTGTATCAAAAATGATTTACCTAAAAAATCTGATAACCCTATTATCCATATACGTCCACATGCTCAAAAAGCAGCTTTCAAATTAAACAATGGATATTCTCAAGGAAATATTAATAGAGATGCTAATGAATTACCAGACGGTCAATGGATGACTACACATAGTTTTTGGATCAATAACGATTACATACTTAAGCAACTAAAGTATAAGTAAAGGAGTCAAATTATGAATGATTTAAAAAAATTATCTAAAAAAAATAAATATTTAAAAGGAAGCGTTGAGCTACATGTTGTCCAAGAAAAAATTCGATATTTTAATAGAGGTGAAGATATTTATACTCTTCACAAAAAAAGTATAAATCAGATTATAGATTCTCTTAATTCAACATTAATACTAGGAATCAACGAAAGAGAAAAAGTCAGTGCACCTATTGGCATTAATGCTGAATCTTTAAATATCTCTATTAGAAAAAATATGTCAACCATCAAAGATATAAATTTTGAAACATCAGTTATTAATGGTAGTTTTATTCCTTTAAGTCAAAAATCAGATTTTGATTTTTCTATTTATGATAAAGAAACTAATTATTATAATTTTTGGAATTATTGTTACGGTTTAGAAGCCAGAAAAAAAGGTCCTGAAATTTTTGAAAAATATTTTAGTGACTCAGAAAGAAAAAAAGAATGGAAAAAATATATGTCTAAATATGAAAATGACAAATACACAAAAGATTTAATCGCTCCCTCAACTTCTTTTAATATTATAGGAGAAATTCAATTTGGAAACTGGGCATTGCTTTACAAAGATATGTTTAGGTTGGTTGCCGCTATGAATAAAGGTGCAAAAATCGATTTATATGTTTATATTTGCTCAACTGGTTTATTAAAAACGTTATTAAGTAACGGAATAGTTTATTTGGATAAAGCTATTAAGGAATTCAAAGAAAATGTAAACAATCATAATATCACCGTTCCTATTATGATTATACCTATAGATATAGATGAAAATAGTTTTACAGAAACCAACTACAAAGATACATTTGATTCAATGCATACAATGATCAATGAATATAATGATGATTTTGAAGAATTAATAAAATTACAAGAAGAAAAAGAAGCTTATGAAAATTCAATCGATATGGAAATTATAAAACCTGTAAAAAATATGGATGATATTTCTAATAAAATCGATATCTTAAAAAAAGAGATGCATAAAAAAATAACTACTATCAATGAATACTTGTATAATCCCTTCGAATAAAAAAATCTATTTATGAAGCATCAACAATTAAAAACATCTCCAGAGATTTCTAAAAGAATGTCTCATGTTAAAACTAAAAGAAATTCTGCTGAAGTTATGTTAGCAAAATCTTTATGGCATAGGGGATATAGATATAGATTGAATTATAAAACATTGCCTGGATCTCCAGATATTGCTTTAACTAAATATAGAATAGCAATTTTTATAGATGGTGAATTTTGGCATGGTAAAGATTTCGAACAAAGAAAAACTAAATTAAAAAATAATAAAGATTATTGGATTGAAAAAATACAAGAAAATATTGATAGAGATTTAAAAAATGATAAATTGTTAAGGCAAATGGACTGGTATCCTATGCACTTTTGGAGTAACGATGTAATAAAGTATTGTAATCAATGTATAGATGAAATAATTTATACAATTGGAGATAAAATAGATGTTTAAAAAGCAAGTATAAACGAACTTGCTTTTTTACATTTATAATTAATAATTTCTTTGTGTACTATTATCAATACTATTTAACCAGCTATCAATATTATCACTAGTTATTGAATTTCTCCTTAATATATAAGCTATATCAGAAGCAGTTATTATCAAAATTGGATGACCATCTTCAACAACTTCCTTATAAGCTTGACTATCTACATAACTTGTTGTTATCAATATTCCAAATTGTCTATATCTTATTCGAGAAATTAAACGTGACATATTTTTCACACCAACTCCATGATTTAGTGAATAACATTTAGCTTCTAATGCGCAATCTATTTTTAAAGGAAAATTAGCCTTATTTCCGGTGCTTATACTATAGTATCCGATAGCATCTCTGCCTCCATCTCTCCACGGTCTTGTCAAAGAGAAACTTTCAAAATTTCTATCCATCATTGAAACTATATGCGTTGCACATAGCTCAAATTCTGTCGGTCTTTCATTGTAATGTTTTAATATTTTTTCTATACAAAGCTTACCTTCTTCATCACATTGCAATTGTTCATATCTACTTGGAATTTTAAAAATTTTCGGTGCTTTTAAAGCATCTATTCCATTTCTTCCATTTTTTTGAAATTTTTTCCATGCTTCTGGTGCTTTTTCTATACTATTTTCATAATCTTCACATAATGCTACCAGCCAGTCATAACTGATAGGTTCATCTTTTGTATCCAAAATAGTAAAGTATGATTCATAATTTTGAAATCTGTTATCTCCTATCGTTCTCCAAAATGCAATTAAATCTTTATCAGGTGAAATATTAGGATTTCCAGGTGCTGCTAATCCTAAAAATTGGACATCTCTTCCTTCTGTTGCTTTTTTAAATATAAAGAAAGGCGGAATATCTTTTAAATTTTTATTAAAATTAAGATTAGAAAATACTTGTTCCAACAATTTATTTCCACCCTGTTTAGTATTTGTTAAAAGTCTTCCTGGTTTTCTATTATCTCCATAATATCTAAATATACCAGTTTCTTCATCTAAATAATCTGGCCATTCCAATTCTGACATTGATGTATATAAAACACAGTATGCAAACTTTGTAGGATCATCTTTTCTTTTTACTTTTCTAAAACCGCTCATATTACCTAATTTTGGAAAAATTTTAGATAATGGATCATCACCAGTATTACCATTTTTACCACCTTTATATATTGTATCCACTATAAGGTCCATCTTACCTAAATCTTCAAATTTTACTTCCATCGTTATCACCTTCTATTTGAATATTCTATCAGATAAACATCCATTATGCACAAAAATAATCGTTATCATGAATAAATGTTATTATTCCTCATCCTTCTTTGTTATATCTAAAAATTTATGAACTCTCTTATCAAGTAAATTCATTTTATCCTTATTAATCATAAATTTTTCATCTCTTTTAGACTTATCTTTATTTCTCACAAGTAATCCTTTAAATGTCTTTAAAATATCTTTAAAATAAATAATCTTATATATACAATTTAATAGTAACAAACAATCAATTTTTTGAATTGAATATTTTTTTCCATGTTGAGATAAATGTCTAGACACCTTTTTATGATTAGATGGTTGCTCATTACTATTAAAGTCATATTGCTTATAAATGTAATTTATACAATTTGATAACAAGCATAATTCGAATATGAACGGTACCTCATTTATTTGATATCGGCAATAATAATCAACAACTGGATCAAGAATTGTATTTCTAGTGTTGTTTCCTTTATTTTGTGTATAACCGGCTAATAAATCCTCAATAATAGAATAAAATACCATATTAGCAATTGCAAAATCTTTATTATTAAATGAATTAATCGCTTGTTTGAATATTACTTTATGTTTTTTTGGAAGATTATTTGTAATATCCGTTATCATTTGATTTGTTTTCTCTTTAGTAAAATATTTAATCATAATTTTGTCAAAAGATATTTCATCTTTATTATTAGTTAAAATTTCTTTTAATTGAACTGCATCCATTTTGTATGGCCAAACCCAGTAGTAGTTTTCTAAATCATTTTTATATGATTCATAACTAAAAAAGCTATTTGGATTATTTAATGCTTCAGAAAACTTTAATAGAGCATCTGTTAAACCTTTAAAATTTATATTAACGACTTTTTCTGAAATAGCTTTTAAAAAAGGTTGTAAAGAAATCATCATTTTTTCTGTGTTTTGCCTAATAGTTTCTATAAGCTCAGTATATCTCTCTAAAGATGAAACAATTAATCTTCC
>JAUNWT010000071.1 GCA_030540195.1 Bacillota bacterium
TTTTTTGAAAGTAATTTGAAATAGAGTCCATAATCATGTTTCATTACTTATAGATTTAGGCTATAGTCCAACAATTTATACAAATGATGTCAATATATTCTTAAAAAACAAAAAAATCTTGAACTTAATCAAGATTTTCTTATTAATTATTATTCACCAACGTATGGTAATAATCCCATTTGTCTAGCACGTTTGATAGCTACTGCTAATTGTCTTTGATATTTAGCAGAAGTTCCAGTTACACGTCTAGGAATGATTTTACCGTTAGCTGAAACAAATCTTTTTAATAAATCAACATCTTTATAATCGATGTAAGTAATTTTGTTTTTTGTAAAATAACAAACTTTTCTTCTACCCATTCTTTGTCTTTTAAAAGCCATGTTCTTATACTCCTTTTCTAAAATTGAATATCGTCTTCCATGATATTATATGAATTATCGAAATCACTTTCTAATTCAACTGTTTGCATATCTTGGAAATTATTTGTTTGTGGTTGAGCTGGTTGAGAATATTGATCCATTGGGTTTTGATTCATCATACCTTGATTCATCGAACTTTGGTTTCTTTCTCTTTGTGCTCTTGTTTCTAAAAATTGAACAGAATCACAAACAACTTCAGTAACATAAACACGTTGACCTTGTGCATTGTCATAAGTTCTTGAACGAAGTCTACCTTCAACCCCTACTAAAGAACCTTTCGAACAATATTGTGCAACGTTTTCAGCAACTTTGTTCCAAACTACACATGAAATGTAGTCTGCTTGTTGTCCATCTGCAGAGTTATAGTTACGATTTAACGCTAACGTAAAACTTGTTACTGCAGCCCCGCTTCCAGTTCTTCTAAGTTCTGGATCACGAGTCATTCTACCAACCATAACAACTCTATTGATCATCGTTAAACGCCTCCTAATTATTTACGAAGAGTTAAGTGACGTAATACTGATGCGTTGATTCTTGATAAACGTTCGAATTCTGCGATTTCAGCTGGTGCACAAGTTGCATCTACTACAACATAGTAACCTTTTGTGTAATCTTTAATTTCATAAGCGAAATCACGTAATCCCCATTCGTTGACATTATCAACTGAACCACCGTTAGCAGTTAAGATTGATTTGAAGTTTTCAATTAAAGTATTTCTAGCTTCTTCTTCAACATCAGGTTTTACAATAAACATAATTTCATATTTATTCATCTCTTTTACCTCCTATGGTCTTTTGGCTTACTTTTTGGTAAGCAGGCAGTAAAATAATTTACTTGCTCGTCTATTATAGACTATTGTTTCTATTTATGCAATAAAAATCAAATATTTTTGTATGATTTATCCCCTTTATAAGCCTCTTTTTTACATATTGTATAAAGAGGTGATTATTATGGATTATATTCTTTTTATCATATGGCTTATTTTTATGATCTTAGCCCATTATCTTTTTAAAAATGAAATTAATTATCTAAAAAGAAAACTCAGTATTTTATTTAATTATTCCCCTTATTTTAAAGAATATGATAAAAAAATTTTAAAAACTTTTTTATATACTTCTTTTACTTTAATCGTTGGAAATACTTTTGAACATCTTGATTTATGGGTTGATTTCTTTTTTGTTTCTATTTGGTTTATCTTTGATGAAAAAGAAAATATAACAATTGAAAATAAAAAAGAAACAATACCTTCTTTAATTGGTATTGTCCTTGGTCTACTAATCCAATACTTTATATGACTTTACTTTCACATTTTGAATATCTTTATTTTTAACATCTAATTTTCCTTCATAATAAATATAAATACGATTTCCCTTTTTTAATCCTTTATTAGAATCTATGACTCCCGCAATAGAAATTAAGTATTGTTGATGTTCATTATTTTCAATAAGCAATGTTTCATCACCTACATTTTTTATTGTTCCAACCATTGTTTCATATCGACTTAAATCTATTTCTTGATCATCATGAAAATGAAAATAACAAAATATTCCTAACCCAACAATAAGTATCCCTATTATGAATCTAAAAATATGTTTTTTTCTTCTTATATGTTTTCCTGTCATTTTAAATCTTCCTGAGTGGTAATTTTTAAATTACCATAATCTCCTAATACTGCTTTAATTTCTTTATCTATATATCTTTCAAAAAGTTGACTATCGTCTGTTGCGACAAAGCCTTCATCTTTTGCTTTTTGATAAGCTATTTTAATATCTTTACTTTTAAAGACTTGTGGTGTTTGTGCTTGCATTAAGGTTTCTCTTTTTAATGTTTTAACCACAATTCCATCTTTTACTTCTTTGATAGTATCTTTACAAGGAACCATCAATAATCCAGCCGAATAGTCTTTTAGACATGCCACTAAATCATCAATACTTTCTTTAGTTACATAAGGTCTAGCCCCATCATGAATAAAAACATAATCTTCTTTAACCTTTTGTAATCCTTCATAAACACTATCTTGCCTTTCTTGTCCACCAAAAACATATTCAATTCTTGGATCACTAACTAATTTTTTAATATCCTCTATTTCATTTTCTTTGGTTACGACGATGATTTGTTTACATCTAGTATCCTCTAAAAAATGAGAAATATTCATCTCATAAACTGTTTGATGATTGATTTTATAAAAAATCTTATTATATTTTAAACCCGTTCTTTTACCACTTCCTGCACATAAAAGAATTAAACTATAGTTCATGTTTTTCACCTCATGACTATTTTATCACACTGTGATAAAATAATAAAATTTGCAAGGATATTTATGAAAATATGATATAATCTTGTTTAGACAAAGGAGAATTATATGAATACAACACTTATTATTATGGCGGCTGGAATTGGTTCACGCTATGGAAAAGGAATTAAACAACTAGCGAAAATTGGTCCTCATGATGAAATCATTATGGATTATTCCATTTATGATGCTCTTGAAGCAGGTTTTAATAAAGTCGTTTTTATTATTAGAAAAGATATTGAAAAAGAATTTAGAGAAGTTATTGGTAATCGTATTGAAAAACACATTCAAGTAGAGTACGTCTTCCAAGAAATCAATAATATTCCAAGTGAATGTACAGTACCTGAAGGGAGAGTAAAACCTTGGGGAACAGGTCAAGCCATTTTAGCTTGTAAAGGAATCGTTAATGAACCATTTGTGATTATTAATGCTGATGATTATTACGGTAAAGTTGCTTTTAAAAAATTACATGATTTTTTAATTGAAGATAATAAAAAACAAAGTGAATTTACGATGGCAATGGCTGGCTTTATCTTAAAGAATACCTTAAGCGATAATGGAACTGTAACACGTGGTATTTGCGTAGAAGACGAAGAAGGTTATTTACATAGAGTGATTGAAACAAAAGGAATTATTAGAAACGATCATGGATCAATTGATTGTGATACTAAAGAAAGTAAAGATATCATCCAAGAAAATAATCGTGTTTCAATGAATATGTGGGCTGGCTATCCAAACTTTATTGATTATCTTGAAAATGGTTTTAAAGAATTCTTATTAGATGAAAGTGGAGATTCTCTTACTAAAGAATATTTATTACCAATCATTGTAGATCAACTTATTAAAACAAATAGAGCTTCTGTAAAAGTATTAGAAACAACAGATAAATGGTTTGGTGTCACTTATCCAGAAGATAAACAAGCCGTTCAAGATTCTATTCAAGAACTTATTCATCAAGGGGTTTATCCTGAACAATTATGGAAATAAAAAAGTCTAACACATGTTAGGCTTTTTCATTAGAATAAATCATTGGTGTGACACGGTTATTTCCTAAAAAGATGGCAAGTATATCTTCTTTCATATCTAATCCATCATAAATAAAATCAACCAATTTTGCGATATTTACTTGTAACACAGCAATTGTTTGCCCTTGATGATAATCGAATTCAATAACTGCACATTGTCTAATAATGCCCCATTTCGTATCTTTGGTATCTCCTAAATAATCAGGAAGTACAAGGAAATTATAAACACCTACATTGGTTTCCTCTTCTTTTTCATAAATATGTTGAAATTGTTCTTGATAAAAGAATTGTTTATAGATATCTAGATTTCTTGGAAGGTAATACGCTTCTTTTTCATGATCCCATCCATAATATTTGGCATCTAAAACACAACAACTTTTTTGTGGGCGGTCATATTTAGGATTTTCAATCATTCTTTCACAAACAATATCTGGGATATTCTTTTTATCTTGGTTTACAAAAACACTTTCTCTTTCTTGGATAATTTGTTTTTGTTTTTTATCTTTGGCATGTTTACCTATCGCATTCCAATGATAGGTATTGTATTTTGTATCATTGATATCAATTTCTTTTTTTAATAGATGACTTTCAAAAATAACTTTATTTTTTTGTATATGTATTTGATTATGAAAAAACTCACCAATCATCCATTCAAAAACCATTTCAAATTTAAAAGTAATCACTTCTTGTGGAATGGATGTTGTTTTATTTTCTTTGACTGTTTCTTTACACCAATTTTCAATAGATCCATATTTTTTTATAAGAGAACATTTTCTTCCGTTAGAAATAATATATAAATCAAATAAACGTGCATATTTCCATAATAATGTTTCTTTATCTAGATTATTTTCAATAATGATTGACTTTGGTAAAGATAAAATCAAAGAATCTTGATACCAAAGAATTCCAACAAAATTACTGATATAAATCTTTTCTTTGGTTTCTTTATCTATATTTCTTCTAAAAAGCGATTCTTTTACATCATTTATTACCTCTTGATATTGAATATAATCAACAATTTCTCCATCTTGTATCAATTCTATTTTCATATTTCTACCTAAATCTCTTTCATGCGTACTGCCATATATTGTTTTCCACCCAAGCAAATACGAATTTTTCCTTCATAGATTTCTGGTAATTCTTTAATTTCCATATTCCATGTATCAATTAATTCAATTTTATATTTTTTACCTTGTGGTAAGGTATAATTTCTATACATTATTTGAAAGAAACCATAATAATATAAAAACCAATTTTCTTGTTGACAAAGACAAATCGAATCCCAATTTTCTTCATGATTTTCAGCCGTTAATTTTAATGGTTTTACTCCTTGTGGTGCTTCTTCTAGAATTTTCTTTAAAAAACCAATTCTTTCCACACTCTCACCATAAAGCTTTCCACCATGTGACCACCAAATCGTAGGTCCTTTATCAACATAGGTTTCTCCATGAGAAAGATAGCCTCCTCGCAAACACCCTTCCCAATATCTTCTTGTTAATTCTTGACCGGTCAAACTTCCCCAACCATAATCTATATTACCTTCATAACCCACTTCATCAATAATGACAGGTTTATGATATTCATCACGCCACTGACTTACCATTTCAGCAGTTTTATAGACATCTACTCTTTGTACACTCACATGTGTTATCCATGATTTATGATAATCATAGAAAGGTATACAGTTATGAATGGATCTTAGATGTCCATAAACATCATATTTCATAATGACTCTTGCATATTCATCCCAATCTTCTATGCTTTTTTGAGGCATTAAATCATATTCATTGGCAAGGGACCACCAAACATTTTTATAATGACTTAATCTTCTAATAACATAAGAAAGATAATAAATATCTTGTTGTTTTGTCATTTTACTTAATCCCCATCGATCATAAGGATGGAATAAAATAATATCTGCTTGTATACCGATTTCATCAAGTTGTTGAATTCGTTTTTCTAAGTTTTCAAAGAATGTATTATCAAATCTTGTAAAGTCAAACCCATTTTCATCTTTTATAAAAGCATAGTTTTGTGGATCTTCTGTATTATAACTGTAATATTTAGGAAAGATACACATTCTTATTTTATTAAAGGGTGAATGTTTTAAAGTTTGTAAAGTTTCTTCTTGGAGTTTAGCTGTTTGATTGATCCAAGCATAACATGTTGTCCCAAAGGGATAATAATCTGTTCCATCTTCATAAGCAAAATGAAAATCATCTTCATAAAAGTTTATTTCATTTTTAGACATAACATCTTTTTTCAAACAAACACGTCCATGATTCTTTTGGCTTGCTTCATCACAAATAAATTCACCTTGGATTCCATTGATTTGAGGATCATTACTTTCTACAATATATTGCCATTTCCCCGTTTTTTGTGGCATGAAACGAATTGCATAAAGACCATTTCCTTTATAAAATCCTTCTGTTTCAATTTTTTCATTTTCATTTATAAAACTTGTTTTTATTGTAATATCTTTAAAAGGATTTCCATCCTTTGTACCTACTAATTCTTTTTGAAAAATCTTATATTTTTCTACATGTTCCATTCAAATCACCTCTTTTCTATTATAGATGCTTTTAATGCATAAAAAAAGCTTTTGCCTAAGCAAAAACTTTTAACAAAGATTTAAAACATCATCAATTAAACCAAAGTGAACAAATGCCTTATAAATACCATCTTGATCAACATCATCTGTCACATAATCAGCCATAGCTTTAATTTCATCTCCACCACTATTAACAGCCACACCAACATTACAATATTCAAGCATTGGAATATCGACTTTTGCATCCCCAAAAGCAAAAGTATCTTCTATTGATGCTCCTAAATGTTTTAATAATTCATCAATAGCGTGTCCTTTATCAATACCTTTAACACCTAAATCACCAAATAATGCAATTTCACCAGCACCACCCCAAGTGCCTGGTTTTAAATCAGGAAATTCTTTAATTGAATCTAAATGATCTTGATAGCTATTTAAAATAAAGCTGACTTTATTACAATCATCTCGATATAGTTCTCCTCCATAAATCATTTCAGGGAACACTGTACGTACTGTTTGTTCACTCGCATTTTCTTTTCCTTTTCTTTGACAATAAACTTTAATCACTGGATTTCCTTTTTCTTCAAAGTTTTCTGAAGCAAATAAACCATTATTACTTTCTAAATAAAATTCTAAGTTTCTTGAATGACACCAATCTACAATATGTTTACATTGTTCAAGTGTAATCAATTGATGCATGACAACAGTATCTTCATCTTTAACATAAGAACCGTTACCACCAATCATCCCATCTAAGCCAATATCCCAAATATAATCATAGACTTCTGCTTCACTACGTCCTGTACAAATATAAACACGATGTCCATTTTTTCTTGCTTCTTTAATAGCTCTATCAGCAGAAGCAGGTAATTTGTTTTCATAATCTAATAATGTTCCATCGACATCAATAAAAATAATTTTTCCCATTTTTCTAATCTCCTAAAATAAATTTTTCAATATAATTTCCAATACCATCATGATCATTATCATCCGTAATATAATCCGCTACACTTTTTGTCTTTTCACTACCATTAGCCATAACGACACCAACACCAGCATTTAAAGTCATATCATAGTCATTATCAGCATCTCCAAAAGTCACAATTTCTTTTAAATCGATATTATGAAGTTTTAAAATTTCAATTAATCCTGCTGTTTTAGAAACTCTTGGATCCATATATTCATAAAGAACACTTGCAGTTTTAAGAGATGATGATTTAAATTCATCACTATGGAATGTTTTTGATCTTTCAATGATTTTATCCATATCCTCTGGTTTACAAATAATAATTAATTTAGGTTTTGGATTTTGTAAGAATTCATTATAATCAACAACTTTATAAGGTACTCTATCTGCCTTTGATAACATTTGAATATGTTCATCATCTTTAGGGGCATATAAAATACCATCTTCAGGAATGGCGAAGTTACAATCCATATCCTCATAATGTTGAACAATATCTTTAATCAATCTTCCATCTAAAGGAAATTGAGCCTTTGCGATATCTAGTGTATAATCATAGATTTCTGCACCACCAGTACCTACAATCATATCAACGAGACCATCAATCCCCCATGTTTTAAGTAAGGTTTGAATACTATTAACATCTCTTCCTGTAGATAAACCAAATAATATTCCTTTTTCTCTTGCTTTCTTGATCATTTCTACTGTTTTTGGGGTAACCACTCCTTCACTTGAAAGAAGTGTTCCATCTATATCACACATAATTGCTTTTACGTTCATAAAAATACCTCCTAAAGTTATCATAAAAAATATTATTATTTAAAACAATTTAGAGATAAAAAAAAGAATTTTTTTCTCAAAAATTCTTTTTTTCTATTTATTATTTAGAATTCTTTTCTCATTTAATATTTCCTTCAACAAGATTTTCATAATATTTTAGTTTTCTCTCTAAATTATTTTGATAATCTAATTCAAAATAACATGTATATAAAACATCTAAAATATAAAGAAGTGATAATCTTGTAGAAAAAGAAGAAATCTTTTTATAATGATTTTCATAAGGTGAAATATATAATTGATAATCTGGTTTTACCTCTTTAAAAGTATATTCATAAAAAGATATTAAAACAATGGGGGTTTTTGTTTTAGTTAAAATACGTGGTACGATATCTGATAAAATACCCCTTCCGCCAAAAGTAATTACTATTGCTAGATGGTTTTCATCACTGCTGGCAGCACTTAAGCGTTGTTGGTAATCTTCAATAGGAACATTGACATTTACGCCTATTTCCTTCATTTGAAATTGAAAATTTAAAGCAAAATTGATATTTCCTGCCGATGTATAGATATCGATAACCTTCGCTTTTTTCATTGCAGAAGCAATGAGTCTTAGTTGATCTAAACTAAAAAGATTAGCTGTAAGATTAAGGGTTTGTTCGTAATCTTCTTTGATTTTATGGACAATTTCATAATGAGTTTGAAACGGATTAACAGGAAAATCAAAGTTAAAATCTCCATTACTTTTTAGATAATCATTTAAAGAGCTAGTAATCTTTATTTTTAAGTCAGAAAATCCCGCAAGATTCAATTTATCACATAAACGATAAACCGTCGCTGTAGAAACAAAACAAGCTTTACCAAGTTCTTTAGATGACATTTTTAAAACATCTTCTGGATGTTTTAAAATATAATCCGCTAATATTCTTTCATTTTTAGAGAGCTCTTTATTTTCTTTTAAATTCATAAATAAATTCATATCATCACCACTTCTATTTTAATATATTTATAAAGATAAAGAAAACCCTATTTTAAGGGTTTTCTAAGGTATCTTTTATAAGTTCTATGAGTTTATAAGCATCGTATCTAGCAAAAATAGTTGCTGGTATTTTCAATATCTTTTTATTTTTATATTTTTCTTTTAATAAAGCACATTGATAAGAAACTTGAGGTGCTAATAAAATAAGATCATGTTCTTGAGATACTTGTCCTAGTCTTTCTAAACTAATTGCTTGAAAGGTATAGCTTAATTCTAAAAGTTGTGCTGTCATGTTAAGTTTTTCTACAAAGTAACCTGTTGTTAGCCCACCTGAACAGGTTAAAAGTATTTTCTTAGTTGGTATGTTCGTTATTTGAGACATATTTTCAAGCATCTCATAAAAGAGTTTACAAGCATGATTTAAGTTTTGCATTTGAAAATGCAAATAACATTCTGCTTTATTTGTTTTTTTATTAATTATTGTAAATTCTATGATTGAATGAAGATTAAATGTGATTTTGCAAAGACAATTCTTCTCTTCTAAAATAACAGTATCTTGATCTTGAGGATCATTATAGACAATGAATGTCTTATTTTGTTGGTTAAAAAGCCACTTTCTAAAATAAACAACATAGAGTTCCTTATAAAACGCATCCATCTTGATGCACCCTTTCTACTATTTTTTTGCTTCTACAATTTCAATAGCTCTTTTTAAGACATTTTTACCATTCATTGTTCCATAATCTCTCATATTAATAACTTCTACAGGAACTTGACCTTCTGCAGCTTTTTCAATTCCAGCCAATTGATGTCTCACTTGAGGTCCAAGCATAACAACATCCCAATCTTTTAAAACCTTTTCTGCCTGAGTAAAGGCCATGGCAGAAATTGTTAGATCAATATTTTGTTCTTTAGCTGCCATTTCCATCTTTTGTACTAAGATGCTTGTTGACATTCCTGCGTTACATACTAATAATACTTTCATTTTCTTATTTCTCCTTTAATCATTTGCTAGATCTTCTCCATTGGTATTAATCACTTTTTTATACCAATAGAAAGAATCTTTACGATATCTTTTTAATGTTTTTAAATCAAATTCATCTCGATCAACATAGATAAAACCATATCTTTTTTTCATTCCTTCATGTGTAGAAATCAAATCAATGGCACTCCATGGATTATATCCCATCATTTCTACACCATCCGTAATAGCTAATTGAATTTGTTTAATATGTTCTTGTAAATATTTAATACGATAAGGATCATGAATTTTTCCATCATCCGTTAACGTGTCATATGCACCTAAACCATTTTCAGTAACTAACATTGGTAAATGATAACGTGAATACATTTCTCTCATGGTATTTCTAAAACCGACAGGATCAATCTCCCAACCAAACTCTGTTTTCATTAAATGCGGATTATGATATCCTTTATAAACTCCTGCTTCTCCTCGATCTGATTGTTGATCTGCACCTGGGTCAATTTCTTCTGTTCCATCACTTTTTTCAGCAGTAGATGTCGTATAATAATTAAAGCCTATAAAATCAGGATGTCCGTTCTTCAATGCTTCTTCGTCACCTTTGCCAAATTCAGGACATGCATCATGTTCTTCTAAATAAGCCCATACTAAGTTGTTATAAACACCATATACCGCCATATCTAAATAAAGCCAGTTTCTTATGGCATTATAATTTTGAGCAGCTAAAACATCTTCCGGTTTACAACTTGCTGGATAAACAAGTCCAATATTAGGTGCTGGTCCAATTTTTGCACCTGGCAACATTTCATGACATAAAGCCATTGCTTTTGCTTGTGCAACTAATTGATGATGATTTTGTTGATAAATTTCTTTTGTTAAATTTGTTGTATTTTCAGGAACAATAAGCGTTCCAATCGTTGGTCCTACAAGAGTTAACATGTTTTGTTCATTGATTGTTAACCAATATTTAACACGATCACCAAAGTTTTCAAATAAGACTCTTGCATATTCTAAAAACCAATCAATAGATTCTCGATTACTCCAAGAACCTTTCTTATCTAATAATGCTGGCATATCAAAATGAAACATTGTCACAATCGGTTCAATTTGATATTTCAAACATTCATTAATTAAATTATTATAAAAATCAATTCCTTTTTGATTAACTTCTCCTATCCCTTTAGGTAAAATTCTTGACCAAGAAATAGAAAAACGATAAGACTTAAATCCCATTTCAGCCATTAACGCCACATCTTCTTTATAATGATGATAATGGTCTGCACATATTTTTAAATCAGATGTTCCTTCTGGAACAACTTTAACATCTTGACATGATGGTCCTTTCCCATCTTCTAAGTTTGCACCTTCTACTTGATAGGCACTTGTACTGGCACCCCAAAGAAAATCTTTAGGGAATGGTTTTAATTTTTTGTGTAACATTTCTTTTCCCTCCTTGCCCTTATTTTTACATAAAGAAAAAAGAAAAAACTCTTTCAAAACTGAAATAGAATTTTTTTCTTATTTATATTTTTATATATTCATTTTTAGGTGAGAAAAATATCTCATTAATAAAGTATTCATTAATTTTTCACTGTTTTTTTAAAATTTAGTGATTTTATATATATGTAAGGGGCTGTAACAAAATAAAATAAACAGCCAAAAATAGAAAAAGAACAATGAAA
>JAUNWT010000072.1 GCA_030540195.1 Bacillota bacterium
ATCATGGTGACATTTTCGCTGAATTTTATGGTGACAAAATCGCTGGGTCTTAACATTTTTTTGTAGTATCTTGATGAAAAAAAAGAGTTATGCTACAATTTTTTTGTTTTTAGAAGGTTAATTTAATGTAAGGGAGAGAGAATATGGAGAAAAAAGAGTATACAAGTCCTTATGATTTTGAAGGTAAAATTCCTTTAAAACAGGCAATTGTTTTAGGGTTACAACACGTTCTAGCAATGTTTGTTGGTAACTTAACACCGGTACTTATTATTACAGGTGCTTGTGCTGCAATGCATGATGCAGATGTTTTTGCGGCAATTCAAGTTTCACTTTTACAAAATGCAATGCTTATTGCAGGTGTGGTTACATTAGTACAATTATTTTCAATAGGTCCTATTGGTGGTAAAGTTCCAATCATCATGGGAACAAGTTCAGGATTTATTGGTGTTTTCCAAAGTGTTGCTCATGTTATGGGTGGTGGTGTTTTAGGATATGGTGCCATCATGGGAGCAAGTTTTATTGGTGGTTTATTTGAAACGGTTTTAGGTTTTCTTTTAAAGCCATTACGTCGTTTCTTTCCATCTGTTGTTACAGGAACAGTTGTTTTATCCATTGGGTTATCTTTAATTGGTGTTGGTGTTGCTTCTTTCGGGGGAGGAAGTAGTGCTCAAGATTATGGATCTGTAGAAAATCTTTTAATTGGTTTATTTGTTTTAGTTGTTATTTTAGCTTTTAAACATGGAACAAAAGGAATGCTAAGCAATTCTGCAGTTCTAATTGGAATTATTTGTGGTTATGTTTTATGTATGATTTTACCATTGTTTATTTCAACAACAGGTGTTGCCAGTGATGGAACAGAGTTTGTTAAATCATGGGTTTTAAATTGGGATAAAGTGGCTCAAGCGAAATGGTTTGCTTTACCAAAACTCATGCCAGTAAAACCAGTTTTTGATTTAAGAGCAATCTTACCTGTTATAATTATGTTTATTGTTACAGCTGTTGAAACGGTTGGGGATATTTCTGGTGTTATGGAAGGTGGAATGTCAAGAGAAGCCACTGATCAAGAATTATCAGGTGGTGTTATTTGTGATGGTATTGGTTCATCTATTGCTGCATTATTTGGCGTTTTACCAAATACATCTTTTTCTCAAAACGTTGGGTTAGTAACAATGACTAAAATTGTCAATCGTTTTGCTTTAGCATGTGGTGCGATTTTCCTAATTATTTGTGGTTTATTTCCTAAGTTAGCGGCACTTGTTTCAATTATGCCTCAATCAGTATTAGGTGGAGCAGCAGTCATCATGTTTTCATCAATTGTTATGTCGGGAATTCAATTAATTACCAAAGAACCTCTTACAGCACGTTCTATGACAATTGTTTCTGTGGCTTTAGGATTAGGTTATGGTATTGGTGCAAATAGTGCAATTTTAGCTCAACTTCCACAAGCAATTCAAATGATTTGTGGAGAATCAGGAATAGTACCAGCTGCTTTTGTAGCGATTATTTTAAATATTTTATTACCAAAAGAAAAACAATAAAGGAGGGTTTTCTTTGTTATCAATTAGAAATTATGTGCGACCTCAAACAATTGAGGAAGCTTATGAATATGCAAAAAAACCGATGAGTGTTGTTTTAGGTGGTATGTTATGGCTTAAAATGCAAAATAGAAATGTTAATTTTGCTATTGATTTATCTGATTTACATTTAGATCAAATTGAAGAAGTAGATGATGAAATACATATTGGTGCGATGGTTACTTTAAGAGAGCTTGAAACAAATGAGTTATTAAATCATTTTACACAAGGAGCAATGAAAGAAAGTGTACGACATATTGTCGGTGTCCAATTTAGAAACTTAGCGACAATTGGGGGCTCTATCTATGGAAGATTTGGTTTTTCTGATGTTTTAACGCTTTTTATGGCGCTTGATTGTGAAGTAGAACTTTATCCAACAGGGCGTGTTTCTATCAAAGAATTTGCAAATATGAAATTTACAAAAGATATTCTGACAAAGGTTATTGTAAAAAAAGTACCAACAAAAGTGGTTTATTTATCACAAAGAAATATTTCAACAGATTTTCCTGTTTTAACCTGTGCTGTTAGTAATATAAATCAGCATTATACATGTATCATTGGGGCAAGACCGTTACATGCTGTAGCTTTTAATGGGGATAGTTATTTTGAAACAGGCATTACTGAAGAAAATATTCAAAATTTTACAAAATTTGTTTTATCAGAATTAAAATTAGGAAGTAATTCAAGAGCTTCTAAAGAATATCGTCAAAAGATTGCAAAAGTTTTAATAAAAAGGGCTTTTCTTCAATTAAAGGAGGATGTATATGGAAATTAAATTGACTTTAAATGGAGAAAGAATTGTTCAAGATATAGAACCTGATTTATTACTCATTGACTTTGTGAGAAAAAATGGTTGTTATAGTGTTAAACGTGGTTGTGACACAAGTAACTGTGGCTTATGTACAGTTTTATTAAATGATAAACCAGTGCTTTCATGTAGTGTTCTTGCCATGCGTGCAAATGGTGCAAAAGTAGTTACCTTAGAAGGAATGCAGGAAGAAGCAAAACCACTTGCAACATTTATTGCTAGTCAAGGAGCTGAACAATGTGGTTTTTGTAATCCTGGATTTATGATGAATACACTTGCTTTATTAAAAGAAAATCCTCATCCAAGTGATGACGAAATCAAAGAATTTTTAGCTGGAAATTTATGTCGTTGTTCAGGCTATGAAGGACAACTTAGAGGGATAAAAAATTATCTAAACTATCTTGAAGAAAAGGGGAATGAATAATGGCTTATAAACATATTGAAAAACCGGTCATGAAAAAAGATGCCATGAATCTTTTACTTGGTAAGCCTGTTTATGTAGATGATATAACAAGTCAAGATTGTTTAGTCGTTAAAGTATTAAGATCACCTCATGCTCATGCTTTGATTGAAGAAATCGATGTTTCAAAAGCACAAAAAATTCCTGGTATCGAAGCTGTCTATACGTATAAAGATGTTCCTCAAAATCGTTTTACCATGGCTGGTCAAACACCACCAGAACCAAGCCCTTATGATCGCTTGATTTTAGATCAAAGAGTTCGTTTTGTAGGAGATGCTGTTGCTATTGTTGCTGGTGTTAATGAAAAGGTTGTTGATCGTGCTTTAAAAATTATTAAAGTAAAATATCAAGTTTTAACACCTGTTCTTGATTTTACCAAAGCAAAAGATAATGAGGTATTAGTTCATCCTGAAGAAAATTGGAAAGCGTTATGTCCTGTAGGTGCTGATAATCAAAGAAATCTCGTGGCAACAGATTCTTCAAGTCAAGGTAATTTAGAAGAAGTTTTTGCTTCTTGTGATCAAGTCATTGAAAGAACTTATCATACAAGAGCAAACCAACAAGCAATGATGGAAACTTTTAGAACGTATTGTGAAATCGATCCTTATGGAAGACTTCATGTTATTTCTTCTACTCAAATTGTTTTCCATTGTCGAAGAATTCTTGCGAATGCTCTAGGAATTCCTCAATCGAAAATTCGTGTTGAAAAACCAAGAATTGGTGGAGGATTTGGGGCTAAGCAAACTGTTGTGGCCGAAGTTTATCCTGCTTTTGTAACGTGGATGACAAAGAAACCCTCTAAAATGATTTATAGTCGAAAAGAATCACAAATCGCTTCTACACCACGTCATGAAATGCAAGTAACTGTTAAATTAGGCGCAATGAATGATGGAACAATTCGAGCAATGGATGTTTATACGCTTTCAAATAGTGGTGCTTTTGGTGAACATGGACCAACAACAGTAGGTTTATCAGGACATAAATCGATACCACTTTATACAAATAATCTAGAGGCTTTTAAATTCTCTTATGATGTTGTTTATACTAACTGCCAAGCTGCAGGTGCTTATCGTGGTTATGGCGCTACGCAAGGACTTTTTGCAGTAGAATCGATTGTAAGTGAAATGGCAGGAATTTTAGGTATTGACCCAGTAGTTATTCGAGAAAAGAACATGGTTCGACAAGGGCAAACAATGGGGGCCTATTATAATGAAGTTGCCAAAGCATGTGCGTTAGACAAATGTATGGATCACGCTAAAAGACTTTTTGATTGGGAAAACAAATCAAAAGTACGTATCTTAGAAAATGGTAAAATTAGAAGTGCTGGGGTAGCCATGGCCATGCAAGGATCTGGTATTTCAGGGGTTGATGTTGGTTCTGCTACATTAAAACTTGAAGATGATGGTTATTATACACTTCATATTGGGGCAGCCGACATGGGGACAGGATGTGATACCATTCTTGCACAAATGGCAGCTGAGTGTTTAGATTGTGACGTTGATCAAATTGTAGTTTTTGGAGCGGATACAGATATTTCACCTTATGATTCAGGTTCTTATGCCTCTTCAACAACTTATGTAACAGGAAAGGCAGTAGAACAAGCTTGTGAAAAATTAAAAAATAATTTATGTAATCTTGCTTTACAAACATTTGATTGTAAAAAAGAAGATGTTGAATTTACCTCACAAGGTGTCAAAAATTTAAAGACAAGTGAGCTTTTAACTTTAAAAGAGCTTGCTTTAAAAGCAATGTGTGGAAATAATATCGAAACACAGGTTACGGTTACCCATTCATCTCCATTTTCACCACCACCTTATATGGTAGGAATGGTTGAAATTGAACTTGATAAAGAAACAGGACAAGTAGATATTCTTGATTATGTTGCTGTGGTCGATTGCGGAACGGTCATTAATACAAACTTAGCACGTGTTCAAACAGAAGGTGGCTTAGTTCAAGGAATTGGTATGGCACTTTATGAAGATGTTCAATATACAAAACGTGGGGCAATTCCTGAAAACTCATTTATGCAATATAAAATTCCTACACGTTTAGATATGGGAAAAATTAGAGTTGAATTCGAAAGTAGCTATGAACCAACAGGACCATTTGGCGCAAAATCGATTGGTGAAATTGTTATTAATACACCATCTCCTGCAATCGCAAATGCCATCTATCGAGCAACTGGTAAATATTTAAAAGATCTTCCAATGACGCCTGAAAAAATCTTAATGGCAATTGATGAATAATGAAAACGTATATTATTTACTTGGCAGCTGGAAATAGTCGTCGTTTTAAAGAAGATAAATTGCATGCACTTTTTAAAGGAAAAGAGCTGTATCTTTATGGGATTGATACTTTGAAACAATTATTAAAATATCGAGATGATAAAGAAATTATCATTGTTTCTAATACAATTGATATACAAGAAAAAGGTATTCATAGTTATAAAAGTCCTTTAAGTGAAAAAGGAATTTCTTATTCTATAAAAGCAGCTTTAGATCATATCAATCAACAAGATGACTATCAAATGATGTTTATGGTTGCCGATCAACCTTATCTATCTTATCAAACGCTTAATAAGATGATTGATACATTTAATCAATCATCTTATTCTATATGTTCTTTAAAATTTAAAGAAAGAGTAGGAAATCCTGTGATTTTTTCTAAAGACTATTTCAATGAGTTATATTCTTTAAAAGAAGATCAAGGAGGGCGTAAGATCGTTAATAAATATCCACAAGAATGTTTCTATTTTAGAATTGAAAATGAAAAAGAGCTTTATGATATTGATTATCAAAGTGATTTACAAAAACTTATAAAGGAAGAAAAATATGATTGAATATGCTAAGTTAGAAGATAAAGAAGAAATCTATAATTTAATTTGTATTTTAGAAAATAAAGAAATCAATAAAGAACACTTTGATTGTGTTTTTGAAAATTCTTTAAAAGATGAAGATATTATTTATTTAGTTTATCGAGATGAAAAAATAGAAGGTTTTCTAAGCTTTAAAATACATCATTATTTACATCATGATCATGATACAGGTGAAATTGTAGAACTGGTTGTTTTACCAGAAAAGAGAAGTTTGAAAATTGGTAAACAATTGATTGAAAAAATCGAAGAGATTGCAAAAGATAAACAACTCGAACAAATTGAGCTTTCTACTTCCACTTATCGTAAAGATGCGCATCGCTTTTATGAAAGACAAGGTTATGAAAAATCACATTATAATTATACGAAAGAACTAGATGACTAACTATAATATACAAAGTTATTGGGATGACCAATAGCTTTTTCTTTATAAAAAGTGGTACAATGAATAAAAGGTGAGATGAATATGAAAAAGTATTTAAAGAAAAATATCTTTTATTTTATAGTGTGTGTTATATTATTTTCGACAGCAGGAATCATGTCTGTTTTTTTAGCGTCTATTGTTCAAAAAATGGTGGATACATCAGTTGACAGGAATATTGTTCAATTTTATCATGTAATGATTTTAGCTATTTTATTTATTGTCATTAATTTTTTAATATATATTTTAAGAGGTGTTTTTAGAGCCAAATATCTAAAGAGTGTAATGTTTTCATTAAACCATGATTTATTTAAAGGTATTTTTTCTAAGACAGTTAAAGAATTTAATCAAGAGAATTCATCTGCGTATTTAAGTATTTTTAATAATGATTTAAAGATTATTGAAAAAAATTATTTTGATAATTTATTAACGATTACTGCAGATTTATCACAATTTATTATTTGTCTAATTGCGGTGTTTTCATTGCAGTTTTCTCTAGCCGTTATTGTAATTATCATTAATATTATTGCAATATTTGTACCTATATTATTTAGTAAAGCCTTATCTAAAAAACAAGTTACTTCTACACAAAAATATAGTCAATTAAATATCAAAATTAAAGATTTTTTCAATTCTTTTGAACTTATTAAATGTTTTCAAGTTACCCATCATATTATTCATCAATTTGATTATTTTGAAAATGAATACGAAACAAGTATGCAAAATTACCGATATGATGAAGGACTTATTTCGGGATTTTCAACCTTATCTTCTTTAGGTGTGAGTATCATGACAGCACTTATATCACTTTATTTTGTAATCATGAATAAAATAAGTATAGGAGAGATGCTTGCAATCACCCAATTGGTAAATAACATTTCTAATCCTTTAGGAAGATTATCAAATGAACTTCCTTTATTGAAAAGTATAAAGCCAATTGAAAATAAAATAGAAGAGTATCTTGAAATTAATAGTGAAAATAGAATGAATTCAATTGATTCCATTGATGATATCTCTTTTAATCATGTTTCTTTTAGTTATGACAGCAGTAAAGAAATTATTCATGATTTTAATTATACCTTTTTAAAAAATAGAAAATATGTTCTTATTGGAAATAGTGGCTCAGGCAAATCAACACTAATCAAGTTGCTTTTAAATAATTATGAAGCAAGTAGAGGAACTTTGTTCATTAATGGTATAGATATTAATACGATTAGCAACAAAAGTATTTATCAGTGTATTTCAATCGTTCATCAAAATGCACCAATATTAAATGATACTTTAAAAAATAATATAACATATTTTGAAAGTTATTCTGAAAAACAAATAAATGAGGTAGTAGAAAGAGCAGGATTAAAAAACTTTGTACAATCTTTGCCAAATGGTTTGGATACTGTTATTAATGAAAATGGTAATAATATTTCAGGCGGTGAAAAACAAAGAATCAGTATTGCTAGAGCGTTACTTAAAAATGCAGATTTACTGATTTATGATGAACCTACATCTAATTTGGATCATAAAACTGCAAAAGAGATTGAAAATATTTTGTTAAAAGAAAATAGAACATGTATCATGATTACTCATAAATTAGATGAGGAGTTATTAAGTAAATTCGATGTAATCTTGGTTTTAAAAGATGGTTTTTTAGAAGAAATAGGGAGTTATCAACAGCTTATAAAAGAAGGAGATTTTTTTAGAAAATTAGTAGAGGCTAAGGATTAATATTGAAGATATATAAAAGTTACTCAAATCTTTATGTGATAAAAATTGGGTAACTTTTATTTTAATTCAACTTTTATGAAATATATAAAGTGTTATAAACAAAGAAAAATTTTTAGATACAATTGTTAGTCTAATGAAAAATAACTGCTTATATTTATAATATATATTGAGACTTATTAAATAATCAAGGGATCTTTTTTTCACATCTTTTACACATAGTCATGCTACAATAAAGCTAAGAGGTGGTTGGAATGTATAAAGCATTAATGATTGAAGATCATAAAGAAGTAAGAGACTTTGTTAAAGAGTATTTTAATCATAAGGAAATAGAAGTTATAGAAGCACAAAATGGTTATGAAGGATTATCTTTATTAGATGAAACAATTGATATTATATTACTTGATATTATGATGCCAGGAATGGATGGCTATGAAGTTTGTAAACAAATTAGAAGTCGATATAATACGCTTATTGTTTTTATAAGTGCTTTATCAGAAGATGAAAACCAATTAAAGGCTTATGAATATGGGGCGGATGATTATATTACCAAACCATTTAAACCTTCTTTGTTGTATGCGAAATGTTTAGCACTTTTAAAAAGAAATAAAAAGATTGAAACAAATCAACTTCAATCAGGAAAAGTAGTTTTGGATTTAGATAAACATATTTTAGTGATTGAAGAAAATAATATCATTTTAACCGATAAAGAATTTAAACTTCTTCACTATTTAATGAAAAATCAAGAAATTGTTTTATCAAGAGAAAAAATTTTAGATGCTTTATGGGGTTATGATTATTATGGTGATGGACGTGCTGTCGATACATATATCAAACGATTAAGAAAGAGATTAGGGAACTATTCTTATTATATTCAAACTGTTATTAAAACAGGATATATGTGGAAAGGAGAAGAGTCATGAAAAAAATAAGAAGTATTCAATTTAAAGTATTTATCTGCTTATTTGTTTCTTTTATGGTGGTATTTGGTTATGTTGTAAAAAATAAATATAATCAAAGTTTTCATGAACTGGTTTATAATACTGATTACACGGCATCAGATGATTATATTAATTTTTGTAATAATATAGATAGTAGAGGACCTAATCAAGTAGAATTAGATTTAGAAAAAATAAAAAATGATTTAAGTAAATTGCCTAAAGATGACATGACTGAAATTTGTCTTTTAGATGCTAAAGGAAAACTCATTGATCAATACGGATATAATAAAAAAGATCGATTACTTATTGTTTCCGATTCTTTTGTTGAAAGTGAAGATTCGAATGACTATTACAATTTAGAATATTATATCGATTTATCAGAACTATCAGATAAACAATATAAACTCTTGAAAGATACAATAAATGATATTGAAGAAAAAGGGTATGATGATATAAGTTTATGCTTTGAAGGTCAGATAGAAGAATTACAAAATTTTAAAGAAACATCACGATTAACGTATAATGCTAAGATGCGTTATTTTAAAGTGACACCAACCTTTATTCATTACAATACAGATATTTTTGGAAAGAAGCAAGGAAACTCAATTAGTGCGACTTTAGAAGCATATGTTGATGATGGAAAATTCCATTATACATCTAATGGAATAATATTAAATGACAGTAATGTTTCTACAGAAAAAATGAATCAGTTAACAAAAGATGCTATCAATAATCATTTTTCTAATGTTTATATAAGACTTGCTTCATTTTTAGATAAAGATACTATTACTTCAATAGAAAATGAAAGAATGACAAATGAAATTGCCACATCTATTAAAGAAGGAACATTAACGTATGCAACGTTCACTAAACTTTTAGATGATTATTCTTATCAAGTGTTACTTACGCCTTTATATAAGTATCAAGGTTATCCTGATGAACAAGAACCTGCACCAGAAGCTTTTGTTGCAATTTTCTATAATTTTCAAAGTGGAGGGAGAAATCAATTAAGAAATGATTTGATTAAAGATAATTTTTCATTACTTTTAGGTGGTTTCTTATTTATTGTTTTATTTTCATATTTAATTTCTTATATGACAACAAGACGTATTAAAGAAATTGATCGTGTTGCAATGGAAATTACAAATAATAATTTTGAAGGTGCTTTAGATACAAAAGGACATGATGAGTTATCAAGTCTTTCAAGTCACATTAATACAATGTCTTCTAATTTAAAAAGGAATATAGATGCTTTGAATCTAGAAATAGATCAAGTTAAAAAGATGGAACAACTTAGAAAAGAATTTATTGCTCAATTTACTCATGAAATTAAAACACCTCTCGCTATTATTAATGGAAATATTGATTTATTAGAAAATGTGGAGGACGAAGATAAAAGAAATAAATATATTGAAGTAATTAATAAAGAAATTGGAATTATTAATGATTTAATATTACAAATGTTAGATTTATCAAAACTTGAAGCAAAAGCGATTACTTTAGATAAAAAAGAAATTGATTTAAAAGAATTAGTAGAAGATCTTGTTGATGATTATGAACAGTTGTTGATGGATAAAAAGTTGAAAGTAGAAATTCAAGGAGAAGATGTTTTAATTGTAGGTGATAGAAAACGAATAGAGATGGTTATTCAAAATTATTTATCAAATGCAATCAAGCATGCATTTATTAATAGTACGATTAAAATTAAAATCAAAGAAAATGAATTTTCAATCGAAAATAAGGGAAAACAAATTGATGAAAAACGTATGGAAACTATATGGGAATCTTTCGTAAGTGATGATCAAAAGGGTACAGGATTAGGTCTTGCTATTGTTAGAAATATTCTAGAACTTCATGAAATGGGCTATGGAGTTAATAATTTAGATGATGGTGTAGAGTTTTATTTTAGATGGTAAAAATAAATGAAAACCCTTTCTTTTAAAAAGGGTTATAGAATCGTTAAAAAAGTGTTCTTTTTTTCATAAATTAGTTCCATTTAATGAAAAAAAAGCATATAATAGGCATTGCTTAAAGGAGAGATAGTAATGAATATAATTTTAATGGGGCCACCAGGTGCTGGTAAAGGAACGCAAGCTGCTAAATTGGTGGAAAAATATGGTTTAAAACAAATTTCTACAGGGGATTTATTTAGAAAAGCAATTAAAGAAGAAACAAAATTTGGTGTTATTGCTAAATACTTTATTTCTTTTGGTTATTTAGTACCAGATGATTTTACAATTCAAATGATTCAAGAATATTTAGAAGAAAATATTAACACTGAAGAATTTAAAAATGGTTTCATCTTAGATGGTTTCCCAAGAACAATCATTCAAGCTAGAAAATTAGCGGATATTTGTTCAATGTTCAATTTCAAAATTGATGCTGTAATCAACTTAGACATTCCTGAAGATGTTTTAGTTAAACGTTTATCTGGAAGAAGAACTTGTGCTGATTGTGGTAAATCTTATCATATCGTTTATAACCCACCTAAAAAAGAAGGTGTTTGTGACGTATGTGGTGGTGAATTAACACAACGTTCTGACGAAAGTGAAGAAGCAGTTCAAGTACGTATTGATACTTACAATAAACAAACAAAACCTTTAATTGATTACTATACAATGTTAGGTGAACTTACTAATGTTGATGGAAATCAATCAATGGATGAAGTTGCTGAAGAAATTTATAAAGTATTAGATGAATTAAAATAGAAACGAAAGTTTCTATTTCAGACTGTTGACAAATAAAAAATGTTAACAGTCTTTTCTTTTAAAAATGAAGAGTATGTGATAATATAATTACTGTCGTAAGTGACTACACTCCAATTAAGCAAAATTT
>JAUNWT010000073.1 GCA_030540195.1 Bacillota bacterium
ATCAATAGGTTCAGCCCCTTATTTTATTATCCACCTGTAAAAGACAGGATTATATATAAAAATATAAAAAAATAAATAAAAATAAGAATACACCAAAAAATAACTGTTTAATACTAAATAAGAAGATTGTTTTTTACAAATATAGATTTATTTTAATTTTTTCAGTATTATATTTAAAATGATTCATTATAAAAATATGTTAGCAAAGGAGAAATAAAATGGGTATCTATCTTGCAATTGATCTAAAATCATTCTATGCCTCTGTTGAATGTATTGAACGAAAATTAGATCCACTCGATACAAATCTAGTTGTCGCAGATGCTTCACGTACTGAAAAGACAATATGTCTTGCTGTATCTCCTTCACTAAAAAAATATGGTATTTCAGGAAGAGCACGTTTATTTGAAGTAATCCAAAAAATCAATCAAGTAAATAATAAAAGATTAAAAACAAGTCGTTATTTTAAGAATGCTTCATTTTTAGAAAGTAAATTAAAAAAAGATAAACATTTAAAAATTGATTATCTTATTGCTACACCAAGAATGTCTCATTATATGGAATGGAGTAAAAAAATATATGAAATATATTTAAAATATGTATCACCAGAAGATATTCATGTTTATTCCATTGATGAAGTCTTTATGGATATTACAAAATATTTACCTACTTCTAAAATGAGTCCTAAAGAATTTGCTTCGCAAATTTTACTTGATATTTATAATTCAACAGGTTTAACAGCGACTGCAGGAATTGGTACAAATCTTTATTTAAGTAAAGTAGCCATGGACATTGTCGCAAAACATATTAATACAGATCAAAATGGGTTAAGGATTGCTTTATTAAATGAAAAAAGATATCGTAAATACCTTTGGAATCATCGACCTCTTACTGACTTTTGGCGTGTGGGAAAAGGATACGCTAAAAAATTAGAAAAGGAAGGTCTTTATACTATGGGAGATATTGCAAAATGTTCCGTTGGCGCAGATGATGAATATTACAATGAAAAACTTTTATATGATTTATTTGGAGTCAATGCGGAGTTACTTATTGATCATGCTTGGGGTTATGAATCATGTACGATGCAAGATATTAAACAATATAAACCAGAGAGAAATAGTATAGGAACAAGTCAAGTTTTAAGTTGCCCTTATAATTTTGAAAAGACCAAATTGATAGTTAAAGAGATGCTCGATTTATTAGCGCTTGATTTAGTTGGCAAATCTCTTGTGACCAATCAAATTGTTTTGACAATAGGTTATGATAAAGATAATGATTATGAGGGAGAGATGATGGTAGATCGTTATAATCGAAAGATTCCTAAGCATGCTCATGGAACGATTCATTTAGATCGTTATACATCTTCTGCAAAATTGATTACAAAAGAAGTCATGAAAAAATTTAATGTAATTGTAAACAAAAAACTTCTTGTAAAAAGAATCAATATTACCGCATGTAATGTTATTTATGAAGAAGACGCTAAAGATATGATTTATCATGAACAATTAGATTTATTTACTGATAATAAGAATATAGATTCTAAAACCCAAAAAGAAAAACAAGAGTTAGAAAGAGAAAAAAATCTTCAAAAAGCAACAATACAAATTAAACAAAAGTATGGGAAAAATGCAATTTTAAAAGGAATGAATCTTGAAGAAGGTGCAACTACAAAAGAAAGAAATGAGATTATAGGAGGACATAAAGCATAATGGCTACAATTAAAAACATTCATGATTATACAGATATTATGGAAGCTCCCTATAATAAATCAACAAAATATAAACAAATGAAACGAAAAGAACGTGCTGCACAATTTGCCCCCTTTGCAGCCTTGACTGGTCATAAAGCTCTCATTCATGAAACTGAACGTTTAACGGAAGATAAGAGAATAATTGATGAAAATAAAAGAATATTATTAGATCAAAAATTGAACTATTATTTAAAAGCAAAAGAAATAATTAAAATAACTTATTTTAAAAAAGATAAAGAAAGAACAGGTGGATGTTATTGTACGATTGAACAAAGTATAAAAAAGGTAGATGAGATTTATAAAACGATTACATTAAATAATCAACAGATCATTGCGATTGATGATATTTATGATTTAGAAGAAAAATAGTGTCTTGATTGCACTCTTTTTGTTGGAAGCGTATAATATTTATAAAGAAAGAAGGGGTGAATATGAAGGATATGAATGCATTAAATCATAAGTTACAAACCATGACAAGGAAGGAGTTAGGGACAATTTGTAAAGCACATAATTGTAAGATCAATGATGAAAATTTATCGATTGCTTTACATTTGATGAAGAATAATCCTTCATCAATCCTGATCGAAGAATATCAAATTATATTTCTTATTGAATTAAAGAAAGAAACTTCTAAAGAAATATCTGATGAATTCAAAGATGTCTTAAAACATGATTTCATTCATGAAATCGAATTACTACATTAATAGCACGAAAGTGCTATTTTTGTTATGTCGATTTATGCTATAATGATGAAAATTAATAAGGAGACTAAAAATGAAAAAATTTCAAAATAGCATCATTGGAATCCTTTTAATTGTCATAGGAACGATTTTAGGATTAAATGCTTTCCATATAACACATATCAATATATTTTTTGAAGGATGGTGGACACTCTTTATAATTATTCCTTCTTTATGTGGATTCTTTACAGAACGTGATAAGACAGGAAGTTTAATTGGTTTATTTATAGGGGTTTATTTATTATTATCATGTCAAGGAATTATAAGTTTTCGTTTTCTTTGGAAACTATTTTTACCACTTGTTCTTATTATTCTTGGTATTCAAATACTTTTTAAAAATTCTTTTTCTAAAAGTAATTCATCTAATGAAACAACAAATACTTTCTCAAATAAAAAATATAATTTTGATTATCAAACATATACAGGTGGAAATTACGATGTGACTTTTGGTGGACTGACACTTGATTTACAAAAAGCAGATCTTGCTAGTGAAACAATCATTAATATTTCTACGTTATTTGCAGGAGTTGATCTCTATCTACCTGAAGATGTTAATCTTCAAATAGAATCTTCAAGTTTTTTTGGTGGGGTTGATCGCCATCAAAGGTTAAATAAGGAAAGTAATACAAAAACAGTTATTTTAAAAGCACATTGTGTTTTTGGTGGAGTTAATATTAAATAAGGAGTAAAAGAATGAAAAGAAATTATCCAGAAATTATTATTTCAAATGAGGGAGTTACTTGGCTTGATAAAGGTCAAATGTGGATGTATAGAAACAATTTAGAACAATGTGATTCAAATATCAAAAATGGTGAGCTTGTCGATATTGTGACAAATACAGGACGTTATTTAGGAACAGGTTTTATTTCATTAGAAAGTCATATTACAGTTCGTATTTTATCTAAAGACAGAAATGAAATTCTTGATCGAACATTTTTTGAAAAGAGAATACAACAAGCTTATGATTTTAGAAAAACAGTAGAAGGAGATAATCTAACAAACTGTCGTCTTATTTTTGGTGAAGCGGATTTATTACCTGGGTTAGTCATTGACCGTTATAATGAAATCCTTGTTAGTCAAATAAGTTCTTATGGACTTGAACAAATTAAAGATATGATTTATGAAATTGTTTTAGATGTACTTAGAAAAGACGGGCAAGATGTTCAAGGAATCTATGAAAGAAATGATATTCAAATAAGAACTAAAGAAGGCTTGGAACAATATAAAGGTTATTATAAAAATCAAGATTTACCAACAAAAACAGTAATTAATGAAAATGGGCTTTTATTAAATGTAGATGTCGAAAATGGGCAAAAAACAGGATATTTCCTTGATCAAAAATCAAATCGTTATTTACTTAGAAAAATGGCGCATGGAAAACGTGTTGTTGATTGTTTTAGTCATACTGGTGGTTTTGCTTTAAATGCAGCCATGGGAAATGCCAAACATGTTGTTTCCGTTGATGTTTCTAAAACAGCTCTTGATCAAGGCTATCAAAATGCTAAACTTAATCATTTAGAAGATAAGATTGAATTTGTACAAGCGGATGTTTTTGATTATCTTGATGAATTAAAAGAAAATGAATTTGATATTATTGTTTTAGATCCACCAGCATTTACGAAATCAAGACGAACAGTACAAAAAGCTTATAATGGTTATAAAAGAATTAATAAACAAGCAATGAAAGTATTAAAAAATGGTGGTTATTTAATTACATGTAGTTGTTCACGTTTTATGGAAACTGCAAATTTTGAAAAAATGTTAAGAGAAGCCGCAAGTGAAGCTGGGGTTATTTTAAAACAAGTATCGGTAACACAACAAAATGCAGATCATCCTATTCTTTGGACAATGGAAGAAACGTCATATTTAAAATTCTATATTTTCCAAATTATTTAAGAGTTAGAGCTTTTCTAACTCTTTTCTAAATTATTTCCTTGGAAATAATTTATTGCAACAAATTTAGAGAAAGAATATAATAACAATTGGGTGAAAAAGATGGATAAAAGTACAAATGCGGTGGCTTATGCCCCTGGTTATTATATAAGAGATATTTTAACAACATTAAATATTTCTTATAACGATTTTGCACGAAAGATGGATATGAATTTAGATGAAGTTACACAACTTATTTTAGGTGAATGTGAACTTACAGAAGAAATTGCTAAAAAATTAGAAGCCTTTTTTCATGTAGAATCATCACGTTGGCTTACTTTAGAAAAGCAATATCGTATGACAAAGAAATGATTTCATTTCTTTTTTCTTTGCTAAAATATGCTTTCTAAGCATCATTAATTAAACAAGATAAGTATTGGAATAAAATAAATAAAGAAGTTAAAATAACACTATACGTTTGAGATATAGTAGATTGCAATATTATTATTGTACATAAACTAAAAAAAGAAATAAAATAACACATAGTGGAGGGATAATATGAAAAAAAAGAAAACATTTGATATGTTAAATGGTTCCATTTGGAACAAGCTTATACTTTTTGCACTTCCTTTAGCCGCAAGTAGTATTTTACAACAATTATTCAACGCAGCGGATGTTGCTGTTGTAGGAAGCTTTGCTGGAAGCGGGGCCTTAGCTGCTGTTGGAGCCAATGGTCCAATTATTAACTTATTGGTAAATTCTTTTGTAGGATTATCAGTAGGAGCCAATGTTGTCATTGCCTCATTCATTGGACAAAATGATGAAAAAAGAACATCACTTGCTGCACATACTTCAGTTACGATGTCGGTAATTATTGGAATAGTCTTATTATTTGTTGGATTCTTTTTTGCAAGACCAATTTTAGAGTTGATGTCAACACCAGAAGATATTATTAATCTTGCAGAAATTTATTTAAAAATTTATTTCTTAGGGGTTCCTTTTGTTATGCTTTATAACTTTGCTGCTGCTATTTTAAGAAGTAAAGGAGATACGCAAAGACCTTTAATTGCTTTATTTATTGGTGGAGTGATTAATGTTATTTTAAATTTATTCTTTGTTGTTGTTTTACATATGTCAGTAGAAGGGGTTGCTATTGGTACAGTTGTTTCTAATGTATTTAGTTCAATGATGTTACTTTATTGGTTAATACATGAAACAGATGCTTTAAAGATAGATTTAAAACAATTAAAAATCAATGGTCCAATCTTAAAAAGAATTGCAAAAATTGGGGTACCTGCTGGTTTACAAGGTATGGTATTTTCTATTTCAAATGTCTGTATTCAATCATCATTAAATGCTTTAGGATCAGATGCCATTGCAGCAAGTTCAGCTGCATTAAACTATGAATACTTTGCATATTATATCTTAAGTTCATTTGCACAAGCAGCAGTTACTTTCATTGGACAAAACTATAGTGCTAAAAAATATGATCGTTGTAAAAAGATTACACTTCAATCTTTCCTATTAGGTGGAGCTACAACAATGGTTGCTTGTATGCTCTTTGTGTTCTTTGATCATTTCTTTATTAGTTTCTTTACATCAGATGTTTCTGTTGCAAGCTTAGCTTATACAAGAATGAAAATCATTTTACCTTTCCAATTCCTTAATATGTCTATTGAAATTTTTTCAAGTGTCATGAGAGGTGTCGGTTACTCAAGTGTTCCTGCCGGAATTTGTGTAGCAGGAATTTGTGGAGTTAGACTTGCTTACTTATATACAATTTATCCATCAATTGCTTCATTCGATAATTTATTAATTATTTATCCAATCAGTTGGCTTGTTACAGTAGTAGCGTTAGCGCTTGTTTATTTTATACATGTACGACCAAAAGTCTATTCTCATCAAGCAGCAAATTAATGCTGCTTTTTTAATCTACGATACGTTTGTTTACTTTTAAAGAAAAAGTACATAGAATGCAAGTGAGGTGAAAGTTATGAATCAAGAAAAAATAGGAGCATTTATTGCTAGAAGAAGAAAAGAAAAAAAGCTAACACAAGCGAAGCTTGCAAGTTATTTAGGGATAACTGATCGAGCAGTCTCTAAATGGGAAAGAGGCAAAGGATTACCTGATCCAGTTTATATGTTGGAATTATGTAGATTGCTTGACATTTCAGTCAATGAACTTTTAACAGGAGAATTTATAGAAGAAACAAAGTACCAACAAAAAGCAGAAGATAATTTGTTGATTATGGCAAAGCAAGAAGTTAAACAAACAAAGAAAATGTTTTTTTATGAAAATGTGATAGGTATAGGTTCAATAATAATCTTTACAATCTTAATTTTTATGTCTGTTTATTTTGTAGAAAGTGAAGGAATAAAAATTTTATTATTCATTTTTGCTTTCTTATTTTTAATCACAGGTGTTTCGATTGCTTTAAAAATAGAAACAGAAGAAGGGTATTATGAATGTCAAAAATGTCATCATAAATATATTCCAAGTTATCGCCAAGTTTACTTTGCTATGCACATAGGTAGAACACGTTATATGAAATGTCCTCATTGTCAAAAAAGAAGTTGGCAAAAAAAGATTTATTCAAAATAGAAATTCGCTATAATAGAAATATAAAAAGAAAAGGAATTTGAAATATGAATAAACATGTAGAAAAAGCAAAAGAATTAAGAAATGCTACACCGATGGTTCACAATTGTGCCCAAACAATCATGGAAGTTTATGCCAATGATTTAGGAATCAACAAAGAACTTGCCAATCACTTAGGATGTAACTTTGGTGGCGGTATGAAATGTGGAAGTGTCTGTGGAGCAATTACCAGTGGATTAATGATATTAGGTGCTAAAGGAATTGATTCACCTGCAAAAGTAAATTATTTTATAAAGATGATTTCGAATAATCATAAAGGACTTATAAATTGTGTTGATTTACTAAAAGAAAATGCTAAAAATGGAGGTCAAAAGAAACCTCATTGCGATGCCATGATTCAAGAAGTAATCGAATTAATAGATCAAATGGAGGAAGAAAATGATTGAAGAAATTGAAAAAGCAATGATCCTTTATACAAAAGGAAATAAAATCAAACATGATGTGGCACACTTTTTAAAAGTCCATCAATATGCACGTCTTATCGGACAATTAGAACATTTAGAAAAAAGAGAACAAGATATTTTAGAAGTAGCGGCGATTGTGCATGATATTGCTTGTCCAATGTGCCGAGAAAAATATGGACATTGTGCAGGAAATCTACAAGAAAAAGAAGGACCAGCACTTGTTAAAGAAGTATTAAAAGATTTTCCTTTAGATCATGCTTTTGTAGAACGCGTTTGTTATCTTGTAGGACATCATCATACGTATCAAGATGTTGATGGTTTGGATTATCAAATATTATTAGAAGCTGATTTTTTAGTAAATGCAGATGAATCAAACTTAAAAAAGGAAGCTATTGAAAAAATGAAAATAAATGTTTTTAAAACAAAAACAGGAAAAGAATTACTAAATCATATTTATGAACTCTAAAATATGATATAATAAAGATCCTTGGCAGGGGCGTGAAGAAGTGTCGTATATATCACACTTCTTCTTTTTTATTTGACAAATAAATTTATTTGAGATATTGTTGATATATCAACGAACGGAGGCTTATTATGATTAAAATTGTTGCAGAAAATTATATTAAAGAAGAACATCAAAAAGAATTTTTAAAACTTACGAAAGAGCTCATTATTTTAAGTAGAGAAGAAGCAGGAAACATTTCATATCATTTATATCAAGACATTCAAGATCCTTCACATTATACCTTTGTTGAAGAATGGCAAAATCAAAAAGCTATTGATTTACACAATCAAACAAAACATTTTACAACAATTGTTCCACAAATTAAAAGTTTTGCTTCAAAACCATCAAGAGCAGTTAAATATAAAGAGGTTCAATAATGAATACATTAGAAACAATTTTTTCAAGAAAAAGTGTTAGAAAATTTAAAGCTAAAAAAGTCAATCATGAAGATATAAAAACAATTTTAAAAGCAGGAATGTCTGGACCAACGTGTGTCAATTCAAAAGATTGGTCCTTTATTGTCGTTGATGATCAAAAAGTCTTAAAGAAAATGTATGAAGCAAACGGTGCACCTGCAAAACCATTACTTGGTTGTGCTTTTGCGGTATTGATTTGTGGAGATTATTCAAAAGCTTTTCAATATGCAAAAGATTACTATGTTGTTGATGGTTCAATTGCTGGACAAAATATGATTTTAGCGGCTTGGTCTTTAGGTATCGGTAGTGTATGGCTTGGAACATGGCCACAAATGGATCGTGTCTTTGAACAAAGCAAATTATTTGATTTACCAAAAGATCAAATACCACATTCCATCATTGCTTTTGGTTATCCTGAAGAAGAAAAAGAAAAGGAAGAATATTATGATGAATCAGTGGTTCATTATAATAAGTGGTAAAAATGATTAAAGAAATAGTCAAAGATGAATTCTTTTTAAAACAAAAATCAAAAGAATGTACAAAAGAAGATCTATATATTGCCCAAGAATTATTAGAAACAATTAAAGTTCATAAAGAACAATGTGTTGGCATGGCAGCTAATATGATTGGCTATCAAAAAACAATGATGGTTGTTTTAGACGAAGATGATTATCTAATTTTAATTAATCCTGTTATTTTAAAAACAAGTAATAAAACTTATATTGCAGAAGAAGGATGTCTTTCTTTACAAGGGGTAAGAAAAACACAAAGATATGAAAGTATTAAAATAAGTTACTTAGATATCGATTTTAAAAAGAAAATTAAAACTTTTAAAGGCTATACAGCACAAATCATTCAACATGAACTAGATCATTTTGAAGGTAAAATAATTTAATAAAGACGCATATCAAAAATGATATGCGTTTTCTATTGAATTATTATGATATATTCTTGCTAAATGAAAGGACCTATGGTATTTTCTTTGTGAAAAGGAAGGTACTTTATGAAAACAATAGCTATATGTGATAGTTCAAAAGAGGAAAGAGAAGAACTGAAAAGCTTTATTAAAAATTATTTTGAAAAAAGGAAAGCTTCTTACCTTGTTTTAGAATATCAATCAGCAGAAGAAATACTCTATGCGGTAGAAGAAAAAAATATTGAATCGGCTGTTATCTTTTTAGATATTCATTTAGAAGGAAAAAATGGGATGGAAGTAGCTTTTGAACTTCGAAGAATAAATTATCAAGCACCTATTGTTTTTCTAGCAGATGATTTAGATCATGTCATAGAAGGATATGAAGTACAACCTTCTAGATATATTTTAAAACCTTATGATAATGAAATTATAGAAAAAACATTAGATACACTTTTAAGTAAATCCATTACAAAGCGTATTTATGTAAGACATCATCGTCATTATCGATATATATCAATAGACGATATTGTATATATAGAAAGTGAAAAACATGTTTTATTGATTCATTTAAAAGATGGACAAAAATTACATGTTGTTGAAAAACTAGGTGAAATAGAAAAAAGAATTAATGCAAAGAACTTTATTCGTTGTCATCAAAGTTATCTTGTAAATATGGATTATATTAAAGATGTAAGTAATGATTTTATTCTTTATAATGATGTAAAAGTGCCTATAAGAGTAAGGCAACGCAAGGGAATATATTCACAATATCATGAATATTTTATGATGAATAAGAAAAAAAACACATAATTTCATTTATTTAAACGAATTTGTATCTAAAATTGACAAATTTGCTTATTAGCCGTATATAGCGACAAAAAATGATAAAATATAGTGTAAATAATTATGTTTTATTACTATGGGCTTATTGTCTAATTTGCAGATAGTTGAGATATTGGTTTTCTATATTTATATGTACTATATATAATAGCCGTCTGTAAGTAGAAAAAAGACTTATAGGTGGCATTTTATTTTGGGAAGGAGATTTATGATGAGTGTATTGAAGAATTTATTCAGCAAAAAAATGAGACTGATCACAATTGTATTAATTGTTGCAATTGGATTAGGTGTTGGTGCACTTGTGGGAGGAAAGTTTTTTACTGATTCTCAGGCAACAACATTTTCAAAAGATGGTTCGATTGTTGTAACAAATGCCCAAGCAGAATCGAACACATATTCCTTTGTATCGGGTACGAAGTATTCGAAAAAATACAATGGAAATTATGAATTTAAAGATAGTAAAGGAAATAATGTAGAATTAGAAAAAGATAATTTCTTATTCTATAGTGATTCTACATATTCTTCTTTAACAAAAGGGGTTGTTTTAAATACAGATGATTTACAAGAAAATAAATATGTAAATCATTATTCAGTTCCTGAATTAATGGAAATATCAGGATCAACTAGCGGTTACACAATAGCTGCAAATGAAGAAACAATCCAATTTAAAGAATTAATTTGGAAAATTAGTGATACCAAATATATGCTACTTGCAAATAGCGTACAAGCTAAATTTAGTGATGAAGATATTAGAGATATAAATGGATTCGTTGAATTCAATTATATTGATGATGGTGTCATTCAAATCATTACTCAAGACAATGTTTGGCAAACAGTATCTAAAGATGCCCAATTAGTTACTGATAATGGAACAATTGTTCATTTAGCCGATCAACTTGTCGAACATAATGGAATTAAGATGCTATTATCTAAACTTGTTATTGATGCAAGTTCTAATATTGAATTATCACCATTAGAACAAAAGAAAACAGAAGTTCCTGAATTCAATGTCAATACAACTGATGGAGATGACGGTAGCTCAGGTAATAATGGTAATAATGGAAATAACGG
>JAUNWT010000074.1 GCA_030540195.1 Bacillota bacterium
CCCTTTTTCTTCTTTTTTGACCATTCGTAACGGCGTGACCATGACTTGACAGTGTTGATTGTCGTACCATATTTTTTAGCTATTTCTTTTTGCTTCATGCCGTTTTTATAGTCTTCAAACGCTAACTCGTGTTTTTCCAAATCATGTCACCACCTCCATTGCTTTTTTTAAATAAACATGTTATCTAAATGAAATTGTTTAATATCTTTCCATTTAGCAATCTCTTTTTGATAACTAATTTCTATATTTTCAAGATCATCAAACATTGCTGCAATCTTATCTTGAATTTGCCTATCAGTATGTATTTCTAAATTCATGAATTTAAATACTTCAGGAACAATATTCAATCCAGTTTGATAAACGCTTAAGAAAGAACCTATATTCATATTTAAAATGAAATAAAGATATCTAGGATTGATATTTTTATCCTTTAACATCATTACTCCATATTTAGCATCTGCAGGACCTGATTTATTCATATATTGCATTTGGCCACGTGTAGCAGACAATTGAATCAAGATACTGTCCGCTGGGTATAATTTGTTTTTCTTAGACCTTTCAATATCTACCAAATCTAATAGATTCATTTTCTTATGTTCTTTCAACTTAGCTTCTTCATTAATAAACTCATAAATTCTTTTTAATGCATTCGAAATGTCATGAGTATAACGATTATTTAAGTGCTCAATCAATTTCAATTTGCTTTCCTGATATTCTAGAGGCCCTTGAAGTTCACCAAACATTTTAGCAAGTTCCATATCCACGTCGTGTATTTCATCCTCTAACTTCGTGATTTCTTCTATTGTTGCTCTTAAATCAACAGGTTCAGTCTCTTCAAAAGTATCAACATATCTTGGAATATTCAAATTAAAATCATTGTTTTTTATCTCATCATAATTTGTAATATGACTATATTTCAAAAAATCGTTATTACTATTGTATGAAGAAACAATCTTATCAATATGCTCTTTTGAAAGTTCATTTTGCTTGCCTTTGTTGACAAATTCTTTTGATGCATCTATAAACACAACGCCTTTTTTATCTCTATTTTTCTTTAAAACTAAAATACAAACTGGAATAGTTGTATTGAGAAATAGCTTTTCAGGAAGACCAATAACTGCATCTAAAAGATTGCTTTCTATTAGTTTTCTTCTTATTTGTTCTTCTTTTCCGCCTCTAAATAAAACGCCATGAGGTAAAATGAAATACATTGATCCATTTTCTTTTAAATGTGATAGTGCGTGCAAAATAAAAGCATAATCCGCTTTAGCTTTTGGAGGAATACCAAAACCAATAAATCTTTTATCACTTTTAAAGCTTTCCACATCATCAAATTTCAAAGAGTATGGTGGATTACTGATTACTGTATCAACTTTAAAATCATCATCCATACTATCAATAATTTCAATATTGCTAAATTTACCATCATTTTGAATTTTGTAATATGCTTTGAATTTATTAGTAAGTACATCACCGTGACGGACATAAGCGTTCATTCCTCTTATTGATAAATTAAAAAGGAGCATCATCATTGAGTTATCTGATAGCTCCTCTAAATAAAATGTTCTATTCTTATTTGATTGCCACATAGAAATTGTTAAACCACCAATTCCACAACAACAATCAAAAACGATTTCTTGATCCGAATTATTTGTTTTATTTAATTCGCACAATAATTTACAAATACAATCAGGTGTGTAATCTTGCATCATACCTTTTCGATTTGCTTGCTCTTCTTGAAAATAGTTAGTGAACCAATCATATGATAAATCATTTTCAATTTCTAAGAATTTATTAAATATCTCTTCTCTTTTACTTTTGTCGAAAAGAACACTTTTTAAAGCTCCATGCAATTGAAACGCCTCTTTAATCCCTAATATAGAATTAATATCATTTGTTGTAATCATATGACTGTCTCCTTTTTATTTTTGAAAAAGAAAAAAGCTCCCATAAGGAACTTTTTTGCAAGGGGTTTAACCAATATGTCTGAACTGTGATTTTAAATTAAATGGGATTGTTTCATTTCTTTAAAAACCACAATAGCATAATAGCATGGAAATAAGGGTTCAATCTAGGTCCACTTTGGGTCCAATTAGGGCTCACTTTGGGTTCAGTTTGGGTCCAAAATGGGTCCACTTTTAATAAAAAGTTATCATTTGTGATAAAAGCAAAGAAAAAAGAATGAAATTTTTATTCATTCTTGATGCTTTCGTAAAAAATATTATTCAATTTTTCAAGTGATGGGCGGTGTTCCATGTCAAGATATTTAGATAATTCTAAACATGCTTTTGGAAATTCTCTTTTGTATGTTGAAACACTTATGCAATAAGATTCATCAAGCGTTCTAATCATTTCAGAATACCCTCTTGAACATACATACGTTCTAATGATGTTTCTATGTCCTGCATTGAGCAAATATAACAATAGCATAAATCTATCCAGTTCTTGGTTAAACAACGCCACACGCTTTGTTAGAAGCTCTCTACGTAACATATTAGAAGTAATTTGTTCTCCTTTAGGTTTTGAAAATCCTCCTGGCATTTCATCACTATACTTAATAGATTGAGGACTTGGGATGTCCTCTATTTCAAAAGTCAAAGAAAACTTTTCAAGATTGATTTTTCTCAGTTCTTTTAGATAATCCTTAACTTCTTTGATTGTTTCTTTTTCTTCTTCTGTAAAATTCATCCCTTATCCTCCTAAATAGTTAATTACTAATTTTTATGATCTTGATAAATAGCATAAGCGATTATCCCTGCCAACTCGACAAGGATAGTTGCTACAACTCCACACCAAAATGGGTTAATGTACATTATTTATCACCATCTTCTTTTATTTCTACATTGCTATTATATTTAATGCATTTACCATTCTTATAAGCAACGCATGAATCTTTTAAACAATGATTTAAAATAACTGTTTTATTCGTTCCTCCGCCACGTAAATACGATTCTCTTATTTCAAATCCGGTTAAATCTGGACAATATTTAATCATTTGTTCCCACCTCTTTTTTTTGGAATATGATATACTTTTTGATAATATTCAACTTCATCTTCGATACGTTCCAATAAACTCTTTTCTCTTGCTAAATCTTTCTCACTGGCGTCTGGTCTAGAGATATAGTACTGCAAAGCATGTTTTATGATCTGCAGGTTTCTATATGTGCTTTTCATTTTTATCTCCTACATTTGGAATAGCAATTGGATAGAATCTATTATCTTCATAATACATATCAGCATCACCATAATTAAATGTTTTGACGGCTACTATAAGTTCACGAGCATAGTTAATATACGATCTTTCAACTTTTACAATGTTATTCATTTTTTTATCATAAACATACATACCTTCTTTTAAATCTTCAAATCTAAGAGGTTGAGGAGTGAAATGCTCCTCAATCAATCTATCTATGATATCAAATGCAAGTGGTGGAATATTAATTCCACCGTACATTTTCATATCATTAAGTGCTTGTGCGCAAATTTCTTTAGTCAACATTTTCATACCTCTCTATCAGTTCATCAATGGTATCATCATCTTCAGCATCTTGAAAATACCCTCTCATTCTCATTCCAACAAGCATACTAATTTCATCAAAGTCATCTCCACCACAACCATCATCTTGAAATTCTTTTAATAGATCTAATTCAAATTTAGTTATTTTAAATTTATTTTCTTTGGTTTCCATATTTCTTTCTCTAAAAAAGGCTTCTAAATTGAAAAATGAAGATATGTGTACTGTGCAAAAATCAAGTTTTGCTACTTGGTCTAATGTTTCAACCGTATCTTCGACAAGAGCAATTTTATTATGAGGAAGATTCATTTTTTTAGATAATGCATCTAAAAATGAGACTTTATCTGTTTTGTGTTTAACTAACATAATATGATCTTCGGGAATACTATATTTTTTCATACAAAATTCTACTTTTGAATCAAATTCTTTTATGCTTGATACTGAACATACATAAACATTTTCAGTGCCTTTTCTCTTAATGAATTTTTGTAAAACTTTGATAGGTTTGACATTAGAATAAACGTCAATTCCTTTTTCTAACATTTCATTCCATTCACAATCACTTACACAATGTTTTCTATTTCCCCATTCATATGGTGCTAAAACACCGTCGACATCAAATACAACTACTACTTCTTTTTTTAATAGATGATTAAATAATACTTCTTGTGCTGTCATAATCAATACCCGTTTTTAAGCCTTTCATAATTGATCTTGTTTTTATTAAGATATTCTTGATATATTTCATCAAATGAGAATTGTAAACACTTAGTTAATTGCAATAAAACTGTCAATTTATCATAACTATATGAAATATCACCGATCAAATAATCAAGTCTTTCTTTTTCTAATTCATCAAAGTGATTAATTGAAAATTCATATTTATTTAAAATGCTATCAATTACTTCATCTGTGCTTGAATATCTACGCGCCATTTCACTTGTCATAACAAAATGGTAAACATCTACTAATTCTTCAAGAACTCTTTGACGATTAACTGGAGCTTGTGATTTTTTCCACCAGCACCAGTCTCCCTTAAGCTCATGTGTTAGTTCTCCTAATTCATCAATAATTGCTAATTCTAATTTTTCTTCGGTCATAGATTCTTCACCGAATTCATTTAAAATGTTTTCGTTCAATGTTCTTTGCATTTGAAACATTTCTTTTAATTGTTCTCTTATTTTCATAATTCCTTAACCTTTCTTAACGATATCTTTCATGTCATTTTTAAAATAACATTCCTTGCAAACTGCATATCCGAAACCGTATTTATCCAAAATAATTCTAGATGTATAAGAAGCTCCATATGTGATTTCTTTTCCACATTCGCAACAAGCAATTTTCTTGTTCATATCATCTTCATAATATCTAGATCCTTCAGGCAATGTGTAATCTTCATATTGGCCAGTTTCCAAATCGTACTTTCTAGCTGGTTTCATTGGTTTACTTCCTCTCTTCTTTTCTTAACAATCATAGAAAGTCTTTTATTCCTTTCATGGATTCTTTGATTTTGCATTCTCAAACGAGAATTCTCATTTTCCAGATATTTAATTTTTTCCTGGAGGGGCAAATATGTTTCTTCACCCCACCCAAGAAGTAATTTTCTTAATTCATCACACTTTGACATCAGTTTATATATGCCCCTGAAAGCTTATTTTTCTTTGCCCATTTATTAACAAAAGCAACAACACTATCAGTAGGACTACAATTATTTTTGCCTCTTAATTGAATAACTTCGTTTCGTCTTAATTCCAATGTGTAGTAAGGATGATTTACATTTTCACGTTTTCTAATCAAAAAGATACTTGTATCTCCTGCTGCATACTTATCGATGTAAGTACGTACGCAATGACTTAGTTCCTTGCTTTCATTTATTAGATCCAATGGACTATTGGCAGGTGTAATAATAAATTCATTATCACCAAAACGATATTTATAAAGTTCCTTGATAACACGATTCTTTATCTGCTCTTGTTTTTCCATTGAATCAATGACTTGAATTTTTTTCTCTAATTTATCATGTGATTCTCTTAAATTTTGTGGATATAGTATCTTAGATGTTTTAGGCAATCCAAGCTTTTCTGCAAATCTAAGATAATCAAGATAAAAATAAATATTAAAATTATTATCCATCATGTATTTGAGGCTTTTTTTATTGATTTCCATGTTGTTTCTACGCATTTTTAAATAGCCAATGAATTTATCGTACGTATCTAAGTTATATTTCAGTATGTCTTCTTTGCATTCACGATAATAAGCTATGCTACCACAAGCCTGTAAGTATTTGAGTTCATTTTTGCTTTCTAATCCTAATATTGCCAAGCCTTTTTTTGACCATCTGAAATAGTTCATTCCCGTAGTGAGAGCCCATGTTAGATTAAGTTTTGCAAACATTTCGATTTGAGGATGTTTTTCATATAGTTCAAGCCATTCAAAAATTCTATATTCTTGCCATTTACTGTAAGAAAAAGCACAGTACCTATGTTTGGATTCTTCACATTCTTTCGATACTACATGCTTTGCCAGCAATGAAGAGTAAATTTTAAATTTTAAGTATTTTTCATTGTGATTTATTAAAATCTCTTTAACTTTTATGATATGACATATTCAATGTCATTTTTTTGCGCATAAATTCCCTTATCTTTTTTATCTTTTTTTTACACTTTTCAAGGTACTCATGTTATAATATCTACAAGGATATTCTGCTTAAATGGAACGACGTGGATATATCCAATACATCGCTTGCACTTAGGGGTTGTGTCCTAAGTGCTTCTTTTATTCTTTGCGATATTTTATGTATCGTTTCAAATATTCCAATATTCCTTTCGTGCATCTCCAACAGCTGCATGATTATATGTGCAATCATCAGCAGTATAAAGTGCCCCTTTACTGCATTTTCATGATAGCTGTAGGCATGTTCCATATTGTATCCCTTCGTTTTTAAATCATTGAACTCCTTATTTTCTATTTTCCATCTCTTTCTTCCATATTCTACTATCTTTTCTGCATTATTATCAGTTATTGTCAGATCCGTTGCATACCAAAATATTTTACCTTTTTCTTCAAGCCTTACCATGTTTATTTTTTCATCTTTATATTCTACACCATTATAATAATCATATTTCTTTCCTTCCTTTTCAAAGGTATTCAGATCATTATGTTTTTCTAATAACTTATAGTATTCTGCTGCACTTTGTGCTCGACCTTCTTTATATGTGATGATATATCTCCAATTCTTTTCTTTTATTTCCTTTAACATTGGCTCATTAAAATAAAGTGCATCTCCTGAAACACATATCTCCATTCTTTTAAAATGTTTCTTTATTCTTTTCATCAGCCTTTTGGCTGCTTCCTGTTCACAATCCTGTTTGTCATATTTCAAACCTTCGTTTTCTATTGGTTCAAAATCTATCGGTATAACTATATTGTCTCTTTCAATGACAGCTACCAGCATCATCGTATAATATCTTGGACCATCTGCATGTTCTTTTTTATGCTGCCCTCTATTTTTTGATTTTTGAATGAAAATATTTCTACTCCATCTATTATCATATGGTAGTATCTGTTATTTATTTTAAATCCATCAAAAAACTTTTTCTTCATCAGCTCTCTTAACATTTCTCGAAGAATATGCCTTAATTGGTCAATACTGACTTCTTCAAGATAGTTGTTTATTGTATCACCATGAGGGACTTCATCCAATTCATCACCAAAAAGCAATCTGCTTGTTTGAATGACATGATCATTATTGAGTTCTCTTGTCATTTCTCTCATACTTTTAAAATGACAGCAATAGCTCAATATTCTAAAGAAAAGTATTTCCTCTTGTGAATAGGTTATATAGCTTTGATGTCTTGGATCACTTACTGAAGAAAGCAACTTATTGAAGTTTGGAAAATAGTGCCTGATGATTTTTAGAAATTCCTTAAAAGCTCTGTAATTCTTTTCTGCAACTCGTTTACTTTTTCTAGTCTTTTTCATAGTCATCAGCTCCATATTTTTTTATTTTCTAGAAAAAATAAGAGAACATGGTTCCCCATATTCCCCCTTTTCACTACTATTTTATCATATTTTTAGCTAGAAAAAAATTTACTCTTCACAGCTGATGCTTTGCATATTTTTCGTTTTCAATATAAGTGCCATAGTAATACGAACCACGATAGCATTCTCCTAAAATATCAAGAGTAGTATGTTTCGTTACATTCCATTTAGACTCTTCTTGAAATCTTGATTCAGTGTAAAACATGTAATTGATCAAGCACTTGATTCCATAGTTTCCTTGATAAACATATCTGGATAATTTATTTCGACACCCACCAAGATATCTTTGTACTTCAACAATTCTTTTTTGTTTTTTCTTATCTAGCCATCCTTGCCAAACGAAGTAAACTCTAGCAATCAATCTTCCATTCCAAAGTTCGTACCGAGTTACAAAATCAGTTACAACTCCATGGAATTTTTTCTTGTATTTCCATATGTCATCATTGCCATCTTCTGAAATAAAATATTTATTTGCTAAATAGTTATAATGATCTTTCAAATTCGCTGTTTTAAGTTCTTCTAGCAAAGAATCCAAGCTATTTTGGGTCGTCTTCGTCATAGTAATGCACCGCCCATCCATAAACTACTTCATCTTCAATACAAGCTGTATTTCCTGTAGCTTGTTTCCTAGCATTAGATTCCACAAATTGCCACATATCTGTAATTGATTTTTTAGGATTTCTCATTTTTTCATCCATTCCTGGTACGGACATCAAATATTTAAAGATTCTATCAATTGGTGTTTTTAAATTATCTGGAACAGTAGCAATTTGTTCTTCAAGTGTTTGAGGTTTTTTTTCTTTTGCGGGTTTCTTTTTACCTGCAGGTTTTTCCTCTTTTTTAGGTTCTTCTACAACTTCAGTTGCTTGAACTGTTGCTTGTTTTTGTTCTTCAGTCGCTTGTTTTTCAGTTCCTGCAACTGGAGCAGGTTGTTGATCAGCAACTTGTTCAACTTCTTTTTTTACTTCTTTGACCTTTTCAGGTTCTTTTTTTTCATCTTCATCCAATAATGACCATAAACTCATAATTTTAAATCCTCCTGTTATTTTGATTTTTATTTGATTATTTAATTTGGTTTTCTTTCTCCGATTTCTTCAACACATACTTTTAGACATTCATTTTCAGCGTATTCTCGCATGATAACCAATTGACATACTTGAATGTCATCATAATAAGCAACATCATTGAGAGCATCTAAAACTACTTTGATGATGTTGTCGATATCAGGCTTTACTGTGCAAAGAAACGTTTTATCTAAAAGCCAATTCTTTAATTTTTTAGTGGTTGATTTTGGAACTTCTCTGTATGCAAATATCTTTACTCTTAGAGCCTTGTTACTTTTGTAACTTGTAGCTTTTCGGTAATGCGTTGCTATTTTTTGTTCGTAATCTTTTGTTTTTTTAGGTGTATAAGCTCTTACAAATCTTCCTTGTGTTGTAAACCTTGGCCGACCTTTTCCAACGATTGCTCCTGGTACAGTGAACCAAAACTTCTTGTAATCCGTTTGCATTCCAAGATTAAGCTCGCATTGGGTCGAATTCATCCTCAACACCTCTTGTTTCTTCAATGATTGTTTCATCCATCAATGAATCAAGTTCCTGTTCTTCCTGATAAGTTTCTTCAGGCTCTTCTACACCCATATTTTCAAAAGAATCATATTCTGCAGGTTGTTGAACAAACTCCATTTCCTGTTGGTCGTACGCATTGTGTTTAGGATCTTCTTTGATATTGAAGTAAACTGTCATAGCAATTGTTGTTTGGCCACCATTTGCTTCGATTTGGTCATAAGCTCCCAAATAGTATTGGTTCCAATCACCAGCCATGGTAGTAAATTCACTATCACGTTCTTCATCCAGCAAATAGATATCAGGAGAGCCTATCCTGTCTAAAATCTTGTTATCGTCTTCCGAAATCCAACGATTTGTTACTTCAACGATTTTTGGTATTTTGTATGGATCACCTTTTTCAACGGAAAATACTTTTCTTGAAAGATACCCTGCATGTTTGAAGAAATTTCTAACTGCAATCAGATAGGACTCCTGACAGTTGAAATGTTCAGCTTTAGAAAGCATCATATCTCCGTTTGGTAATTCCGACAGTTCATAAGGGATTTTCCCAAATTCTCTTAATTCATCATCCAAGAGCAGATTACTTTGAAAATCGTAAACTGCTGCATAGTTGTTGCATACTAAATATAGCTTCTCATCATCACCATAAAATACTGGTGGATATGCACTGTTTTTCTTGATGATTTCCTTTGCAATTGAAAGAAATCTATGAAAAAACGGTTCTTCGTTCTTTTTTATTAGCATTTTGGTTTCTCCTTTTTGTTTAATTTCTTGTTTTTATAGCAAAATCTTCATTCTAACGAATGTTTTAGGATAATTGGTAAAGTTAATCATCTTTATAACAAACACTCGCTAGAGACGAAAATTTTAAGTTTTTTATTTTCGGTTAGAATTGAATATCATCTTCCATGATGTTGTAAGATGGTTGTTCGTTCATAAAATTATCTTGTTGTTGGTTTTGAACAGGTTGTTGATAACTGTTTACTGGCGCCTGTGCTTGTTGATGATATTGTTGTTCTTCATATTTGTCTCTAGGTTTTGTTTCTAAAAACTGGACTGAGTCACAAACAACTTCAGTAACATAAACACGTTGACCTTGTGCATTGTCATAGCTTCTTGAACGAAGTCTACCTTCAACACCTACTAAAGAACCTTTTGAGCAATACTTTTCAACGTTCTCAGCAACCTTGTTCCAGGTAACACACGAAATGTAATCCGCTTGTTGTTCTTCATCATTTCTCTTTGGACGGTTCATTGCTAAAGTAAAACCTGTAACTGCTGAACCGTTTTGAGTTCTTCTAAGTTCAGGATCACGTGTCATCCTACCAACTAAAACCACTCTGTTTATCATATCTTCTGTTTCCTTTGTTTTGATTTTGAAGTTTTTGTTCTAATCTTACCTTTGCTTCTCCCCTGTATGTAAGAACCGAAGAATTGCGTTTTCTAACATGTTCTTCATGTAAGATCTTGATTGATTCTTTATCGTAATTGCATTCCTGAAACTTTTGAGAATACTCTTTAGCTTCTTTGCTGTTTAAGAATCGAAAAGGAAAGTTTCCAAAAGATTCATCCTCATAACATACGATCACTGTATGTGGAGGTATTTTCTCAATCGTATAATCAGGAACTTCAATGTTAGAAATGATTTCAGGAATATTAGCTGGATAACTTGATTGGGATGTTCTTTTGATAATTGCATTTTTTACTTGATCAAATGAATATTCCTTCAGCATTTCATACCAAGTAGCAAACAAAGTTTTATCTTCGATGTTAATCATTGCTCCTACATACATACTTTTGTAAAATTTCAAAATTTCTCTTAATTCCTTTTTTTCCAAAATTTCTAAATTCCTTTCTGTGAGTATGAGTTACTACTATATATAGCAATCTGCAAAGTCGTATGCGAAGGGTTGTTATCATTGCGTGTACTCTCACCACTCGTTCTTTACGTTCTTATACG
>JAUNWT010000075.1 GCA_030540195.1 Bacillota bacterium
TATCAATAGGTTCAGCCCCTTATTTTATTATCCACCTGTAAAAGACAGGATTATATGTTATTTTTTGTCGAGATTCAACCAAAGAAAAAAGGCAAACAAGTTGCCTTAGAAATTATTAACAAATGGTGTTAAGCAAATAGGTTCATTGACCATGCAGCTATATTCTGTTTCGTAAACTTGTCCACCCTTTTCCTTACCAAAACGATAAGATTCAACGATACCACCTTTTTGACAAGCCACAACGATCCATTCATTTCCTTCTTCATTATAAACAAGCATATCCACTGGATCATATGAAGTATCTTCAAAATCAACATAAGTAAGTGTTCCATCTTCATTGACATCAAAGAGTACAAGCGAATCATGTCCTTTATTAATAGCATATAGATGACTATCATCATTGTTGAATTTAATATCACTTAAAGAACTTACAAGTTCAGGATCATCATCTTTAGGATAACTATCAATTGTTTGAATCAATTCAAAGTTTAGATGATCATATTTATAAACACAGATAGTACTATTAAGTTCATTCATCACATAAGCACGATCTCCTTTTTGATTGAAAATCATTTTCTTAGGACCACATCCTGGTTCTAATTGTAATGTGTGAACATTGTCTAATGTTAAAGTTCCATCTTCATTAACATCAAAGAAACATACTTGATCTAACCCTAAACATACGACATAAAGTTTATCTTCATCTGGTAAAAAACCTACATAAGTTGGATAAGGTTGTGCTTGTTTAATAGGATCTTTCCCACTTCCATTTAATTTAAAGTGTGAAATACATTTTAAAAGTTTCTTTTTTTCAATAGAAATGACTGAAATTTCACTATTAAAATAATCAACACAGAAAACTTTATTCGCTGTTTCTACATCTCCATTAGCACAAGCATGAATATATGTTTTTCCTTTATCTGTCACACGTGAAGCAAGTGCTAAAGTTTCAGCAGTTGCTGCATAAGAACAAATTCCCCCATCATCAACAGAACCTGTTCTATTTCTATAAGTAACACATGAAAAACGACCATAATTAAATGCATACCATGGGTCTGTTGGTGTTACAAAATATTTTTTAAAAAGTAATTCTCCATTTTCTACATCAATTTGGAATGTGTAAATTCCTCTTGTTTGCTTATTTCCTAAAGAATTTGCGAAAAAACCTTTCGTAATTCTTCTTTTCCCTCCAAATAAATTAAATGCCATTTTTTTCACCTCATTGATTATTTTAATATTTAACTATGAATTTTTGATGTCCTTTAAAAGGAAAAAGCTAATTTTCATTAGCTTTTATGAATTACAATCTTCATCTTCCCCTTCACAGTATTCTGTTTCATCTTCCTCTTCTTCAGAAACAAAAGATTGGAATACTTCTTCAACAAGCTCCCATTCTTCAGGAGTTTCAATTGGGAATAAACCACCTTCATCATCATAGATAGCAGCTTGTGCTTCAGGTTCATCTTTTTCAGGATCGAAGTAAACAACATATTTATGTCCATTTTCTTCATTTTCAAATGTAAATAAAATTTCGTATTCTACTTCATTTCCTAATTCATCTGTTACAACAATTGTATTATTATCCATATTCTATCCTCTATCTAAATATCCTTGTAAAATAGCAACAGCAGCCATTTTATCAATTACTTGTTTTCTTTTCTTTCTTGAAACATCCGCAAAAAGAAGTTGATTTTCAGCAACAACTGTTGTTAATCTTTCATCAACTAAGATTACATTGATTCCTTCAATCATTTCTTCTAATTGTTTTTTAAATTCAATTGAAATTTGTCCTCTTTCACCAATATCACCATTCATATGTTTTGGTAAACCTAAAACAATCGTTTCAATATCATTTTCTTCTACGATTTCTTTAACATGTTTTGCACATGTTAAATAATCATCAGGTTTAAAACGAAACGTTTCTACACCATGCGCAATCATTCCAAGAATGTCAGACATGGCAACACCACAAGTTCTAGACCCTAAATCAAGACCTAATACTTTTTTCATTATTCTTTCTCCAAATAAGATTTTACTAATTCTTCAATAATTTCATCTCTTTCAATTTGTTGAATAATATTTCTAGCATTTTTATGAGACGAAATATATGCAGGATCATTAGATATGAGATAACCCGCAATTTGATGAACAGCATTGTACCCTCTTTCATTTAAAGCATCAATGACTGTCTTGAGATTACTACGTATCATTTCTCTACGCATATCTTCTGAACTAAATACTCTTGTTTTTGTTAAATCTTCCATCTAACTCACCCTCTTTTCTATGCTATATATTATACCGTATCCTGTATTAAATTACAAAATATTTTTTAAAGCACCTTTGATTTTTGAAATGTTATCATTGATTGTGCATCCACCTTGAGCAAAGTCAGGTTTTCCTCCACCACGACCATCAACAACTTCATTGATTGCCTTAATAATATTTCCAGCTTTATATTGACCAACTAAATCTTTTGAAACAGATACAAAGTATGAACATTTTTCTTCATATTTTGAAACTAAAACAACGATACCACTTTCTAATTGATTTCTAAAATCAAATGTTAATTGTTTTGCTTTGGCATTTTCTAATTGTTCTTCAACATAAAGAACTTTAACCCCATTGATTTCTTCAATATCATTTGCTTTTGAAGCGGCTTGGATGGCATTTAATTTAGCTGATAATTGTTCAACTTCTGCTTTTGCTTCTTTTAAATCTTCTTTTAATGCTTCTACTTTGTTTACAACATCTTTTCTATTTTTAAGATTTAATGTTGAAGCAATTGTATCAACAGTTTCTTTTTCATGAACCATTGCATTATATGCAGCTAATCCACTTTGAGCCACAATACGTCTAATTCCACTACCTACAGATTCTTCACTCACGATTTTAAATAAACCAATTTCTGAACTGTTTGAAACATGGCAACCACCACATAATTCAATAGAGTAATCACCAATATTGACAACACGAACAACATCTCCGTATTTTTCATCAAATAATGCCATTGCGCCTGAGGCTAAAGCTTCTTCTTTCGTCATATTTTTAATAACAACAGGACGTCCTTCAAAAACAATTTGATTGACTTTTTCTTCAATTTCTTTTAATAATTCAGTAGAAATTTTTTCAAAATGAGTAAAGTCAAATCTTAAAACTTTATCATCTACATAAGAACCTGCTTGGCTAATATGATCACCTAAAGTTTCTTGTAATGCTTTTTGTAAAATATGTGTTGCACTATGGTTTGCTGTAATTTGACGACGTTTTTGTTGATCAATTGATAATGTAAAAGTATCTCCTAAATGAATAGATCCTTCTTTTACTTCCACAAAATGCATATGTTGTTTATTTGGTGCATTTAAAGTATTAACAACATTGGCATGTGTTGTCTCATTATCTAATGATCCTGTATCACCACATTGTCCACCCATTTCTGCATAGAATGGTGTTGTATCAAAGATAACTTCTCCTTTATCTGTGATTTCATCTGTTTTAACACCATCTTTGAATAAGCCAATAACTTTTCCTTGAATTGGTGTAGGATCATAAACAAATGTTGAAGGTTCAACAAAAGCCATTAAATCAGGTTTTTGACTTGCCATTGATTCATTGTTATCACGTGAAGCACGAGATCTTTCTTGTTGAACTTTTAATTCTTCTTTAAATTCTTCTTCGTTAACTGTTAAGTTTGATTCTTCCGCAATTTCTAATGTTAATTCAAATGGGAAACCGTATGTATCATAAAGTTTGAAAGCATCTTTTCCACTGATTTCTCCATTTTCATTTTTATCAATTAATGATTTTAATAATTTTTCACCATTCAATAATGTTTTATGGAAAGCTTCTTCTTCTTTTTTAACCATTGTTGAAATAAAATCTTGTTTTTCTGGTAAATAATCATAGAAGTCTTTCATCATATCACAAACTAATGGTACTAAGTCATACATAAATGCTTTTTCAATACCAATTTGTTTACCATAACGAACAGCACGTCTTAAAATACGTCTTAATACATATCCTCTACCTGCATTATCAAACATTGCTCCATCAGCTAAGGCAAAAGTTACAGTACGAATATGGTCAGCAATAACACGATAAGCCATTTTGTTTTCTTCATAAGAAACATTAGCTAATTTTTCAGTAGCATGGATGATTGGTAAGAATAAATCAGTATCAAAGTTTGTTTCTCCACCTTGAATAATACTTACTAGTCTTTCAAGCCCCATACCAGTATCAATATTTTTTTGTGGAAGTTCTTTATATTCTTTACGATCAATGGCTGGATTACAATCATATTGAGAGAAAACAACGTTCCATACTTCAATATAACGATCATTTTCCATTTCTTCGAAGAATAATTTTTCTCCTAAACCTTCTGGATCGTATTTTTCACCACGGTCATAGAAGATTTCTGAATCAGGTCCCCCTGGACCTTCTCCAATTTCCCAGAAGTTTTCATATGTTTTTAAAATATGGCTTGGGTCTACATGACATACTTCTGTCCAAATACGATAAGCATCTTCATCATCTGTATAAACAGTGACATAAAGTTTTTCTTTATCAAAACCAATCCATTCTGGACTTGTTAAAAATTCCCAAGCAAATGGAATCGCTTCTTCTTTGAAATAATCTCCAATTGAGAAGTTTCCTAACATTTCAAAGAAAGTATGATGTCTTGCTGTTTTACCAACGTTTTCAATATCGTTTGTACGAATTGATTTTTGCGCATTGGCAATACGATTACATGCTGGTTTTTCACTACCATCAAAATATTTTTTTAGTGCAGCAACCCCAGCATTGATCCATAATAATGTAGGATCGTTATGTGGAATAAGTGATGCACCTGGTTCGATCATATGTCCTTTTGATTTGAAATAATCCAAGAACATTTGTCTAACTTGATTTCCTGTTAATTGTTTCATTTCTTTTCTCCTTTTTTGACAATATAAAAAGTCGTCCTTATCTAGGAACGACTTTATCGCGGTACCATCCTAGTTCATGTATAATACATGCCCTTAATTAAACTTTAACGCAGTTCTACGGTAATCATTAATTACTCTCCAAAGTAGCTTTCCTATATATCCTATAAACATTTTCACCCACCATGTTCTCTCTAAAATATTCCATATAGTACTGATCTTTTTCAACGATTTATTTGCATTATACACGAATTAGAAAAACATTTCAATATCTTACATTTTTTCTTTGATTGTTTCCATGACATGACAGCCACATTCTGTTTCACTAAATAGAAGTGCTAATGATGTAAGAGTCAATGCCATAATAATGTTATTACGTTTCATGTTATCACCTCTATTGTAGTATGGCTTTTCTTTTTTTTAACATACCTTTTAAAAAGGAACATCATCAAAAGGTAAATCTTCTTGATAGCCTGATTCATCAATAGATTGTTCTTCCTCTAAAAAATCATAAAGATTTAAAGATTGTTCTTGATTGATTTTTGAAGTCAAGGTTGTTTTTCTTTTAGCATCTTTTACATTTTGAATACCATACAGAAAAGCTTTAGGACTTCCTAAAATAAATAAAGATTGTTTAGCGCGTGTAAGTCCTGTATAAATTAAATTTCTTTTAAGCATAATATAATAGTCATCTAAAACAGGCATGATTACAATTTTAAATTCATTTCCTTGTGCTTTATGAATAGACATGCAATACGCTAAGGTAAATGTTAGAAAGTCTTTTGATGTATATTCTACAAAATTACCATCAAAATCAACAATAAGCGTATCTTCCAAATACTCAAAGCCATCTTTACGACCTATCTCTACAAGTACACCAATATCGCCATTATAAACATCATCGTCAGGTCTATTTTTTGTTTGTAAAATTTTATCACCAACACGATAAACCGTTTGTCCAATGCGATATTCATCTTGATCTTCTTTAGGATTAAAAACTTCTTGTAAAGCCAAATTTAAAGCATCAATTCCCGCAACACCTTTATAAATAGGGGCAAGTACTTGAATATCATTTTGATCATAACCACTTTCAATTGCTTTCTTTACAATCATGACCACATTTTTAACCACTTCAAAATTTGTACTATTATAGAAATTGATATCTTTATATTGGTCAAAAAGTGATAAATCATGCACTTCTTGATGAATTAATTGATGAGCCAATTGTACGATTCCTGAATCTTTGGCTTGACGATAGATTTCATCGAGTTCAATCACTTTTAAATGACTTTCTATAAAATCTTTTAATACATTACCTGGCGCTACCGATGGTAATTGATGATAGTCTCCAATAAAAAGTACTTTATGAACTTTTCGACATGCTTCAAATAGTTTTGATAAAAGTAAACTATCAACCATTGAAAACTCATCAATAATCAATACTTCGCTACTTAATGGATTATTTTTATTCATCGCAAATGTATTTTTATGAAGATCCCATTTCAATTCTCGGTGAATCGTACAAGCTTCCAATCCAGTCAATTCACTTAATCTTTTTGCCGCTCTTCCCGTTGGGGCTACTAATGAAATACTTTCATTTGGATATAAAGAACGATACATACGAATAAGAGCTTTAACTGTTGTTGTTTTTCCTGTTCCTGGTCCACCTGTTAGAATCATCATAGGATATTTTAAAAAGTAATCAATAGCTTCTTTTTGTTTTTTAGAATATTCGATTCCAAATTTATCTTGAAAATTTGTAAGTAGTCTTTCTACTTCTTTTTGGTCATACTGATCTTCAGGATAACTGTTAATTTTCTTTAAAAAACTTGAAATAATTTCTTCACTATCATAAAGTTCTTTATCGTAATAAAATTTGCCTTCTTGAATTACAAATCCTTCATCAACCAATGTTTCTAAATACTCATTAAAAACCTCTTCGTCAATATAGCCAATATTTTTATGATATGCTTTTTTGATTTCATCATAAAGCATATACGTACTTCCTGAATCAAAACATCCCCTTTTAATACTATATAAAACTGCCGCTTTTAAACGTTCTGGGCTTTCTTTAGAACCACCCAATTTTAAAGCCAGTTCATCTGCTGTTTTAAAACCAATTCCATCAATATCTTCTATTAATTGATAAGGATGATTTTGTAGAACTTCTAATGTTTTTTCTTTATAGGTTTCTTGAATAATGCCAATATGTCTCATGGAAATCCCATGTCCCATAAAGAATTGAATTACTTCTTGGTCATAATCATTTGCTGTTAAAACTTCATAAATATGGTCTCTTTTAACAGCTGTCATTCCTTTAACATTATCTAAATGATGTTTATCTTCTTTAATTAAAGTAAGCGCATCTTTTCCTAAAGCATCAACAATATATTTTGCCTGTGTTGGTCCAATTCCTTTAAATAATGGACTTGAAAGATATTTGATCATTTCATCTTCATCCGTACTTAATACTACTTCATAGTGATCAAGTTTCAATTGTTGTCCATATTTAGGATGTATTTCATAATTACCATAAAATAGATATTTATCATACTCATTAAAGTTTGACATATAACCATTCATCGTAATCAATTTTTGTTCCTCTTCAACTTCTAATAAAGCCACGATATAATGAGAAGATTCGCTATAATAGCGAATCTTTCGAATAAATCCTGTATATTTAATCATTATAGATATTCAATCTCTTTTCCGTCTTTGTAGACTTTTTCAATCGTTCCTCCACCTAAACAAACATCATCTTTATAGAAAACAGCTGCTTGTCCAGGAGTTACTGACTTAACAGGTTGATCAAATTCTAACTTAACAGTAGTTTCATCAATGAACGTAAGTGTCACTGGATTATCTTTTTGACGATATCTAAATTTTGTACAACATTTAAATCCTTCTTCTGGTTTAATACTTGGAATCCAGTTAACATCACTAATAAGTGCTCCTGTCGACATTAACCAATCATTTTGATCTCCTTGACAAATATATAAGATATTTTGATTATAATCTTTTCCAACAACAAACCAAGCATCACCAGAACCACCGATACCTAAGCCCTTTCTTTGACCAATGGTATAGTACATAATTCCAATATGATCACCAATCACTTTACCTGTTTGAATATCGACCATCTTTCCTGGTTTGGCAGGGATGTAGTTTTGTAAGAATTGTTTAAAATCTCTTTCTCCAATAAAACAAATACCTGTACTATCTTTTTTATGAGCAACCGGTAAATTTAAATCTTCCGCAATTTTTCTTACTTCTTGTTTTGTAATATTTCCTAAAGGGAATAAAGAAGCTTGTAATTGTTTTTGATTGAGTTGACATAAAAAATAAGTTTGATCTTTATTTTGATCAATTCCTTTAAGCATTACAGAATCTTTTCCTTCATGATGTTCTACTCGCGCATAATGACCTGTAGCGATATAGTCTGCGTTTAATTCCTCAGCATATTCTAAAAACGCTTTAAATTTAATATGTTTGTTACATAAAATATCTGGGTTTGGTGTTCTTCCTTTTGCATATTCATCAATAAAATAAGTAAAAACTTTATCCCAATATTCTTTAATAAAATCAACTCTTCTAATTTCTATTCCTAGATGTTTAGCGACTTCTTTTGCATCATTATAATCTTGTTCTTGAGGACAAATATCGTTATCATTTGTGGGATTACCTAAAATATCATTATTTAATTGGCTATCCCAGTTTCGCATAAATACACCAATAACTTCATATCCTTGTTCTTTTAATAAATAAGCAGCAACAGCAGAGTCAACACCTCCACTTAATCCTAAAACGACTCTTTTTTTCATAACCGTCCTCCTTCTCGTGTATTATATCAAAAACAAAATCAAAGTAAAACAATAAGACACAATAATAGCCCCTACTGGGGCTATTTCTAATTAATCTAATTGAGACATTGGTAACATAGCAGCACCGATTGCGCCACAGTCATCAATTTCTTTAAATAATAGAGGAATATGATTTCTCATACCTACGTGAATTTTACTGTTGAATCTTTTTTCAAGTTCATCCCAGAAGTAAGCTTTTGATTTAAATACGCCTCCTCCTAAAACAAAGCAATGTGGATCAACTGTATGTGCAACATTGGCAAGTAAAGTTGAAAAACCATCAATAAATTCTTCAGCAATTTTTTGGCAAGCTTCATCACCTTCAGCAGCTAATTTGAAAACATCACCTGCATGTTTTACTAAATCACCTTTTGCTTCTTTACCTTTTCTTGTAAGAGCTGTACCAGAAATTTCACCTTCAACAGCTCCTGGGTTTAAAGCACCTTGTTTATAGCCACCTGGTACAAGAATCATGTTTCCAATTTCACCAGCATGACCTCTACCTCCAGATACTAATTTTTTATCAACAACAAAAGCTCCACCAACACCTGTTGAACAAGTAATAAAGTAATTTGTTTTATAATCTTTCCCTGCACCTAAAACAGCTTCAGCTAAACCTGCAACATTTGCATCATTATCAATAAAAGTTGGTAATCCAAATTTTGATTTTAATTTATGACAAATTGGATAGTTTTCAAATCCTGGTAAGTTACTTGCCATAATCATAATTCCAAGTTCTGTGTCTACTGGTCCTGGTGCACCAATTCCAATACCTTCAACACCTTGTAAACCACCACATACAGATGTATCTAATGATTCGATTTGTTTTATTATTTTATCGCATACATAATCTGGACCATTTTCACATTCAGTAGGTCCTTTTACTTCACTATAAGATTCACCATTTTCATCCACTAATAATGTTCTTACGTTTGTTCCACCTAAATCGATACCGATATAATATTTCATTCTCTTTCCTCCTAAAACTATAAGTAAATTATACTATAAAATATGTATTTAGAGAACGCTTTCAAATAAACTTTTTTCAATTTTTTTAAATTGCGTTGGTTTTGGACAAATAATTTCTTTTCCTTTTAAATAACTTAATGATCCAAAAGGATCAACAAACTTTATTTTATAAGCATGAAGCAATTGATTGTTTAACCCATATTTTTGTTTCATTTGTTTATTCAAAGTAAAATCACCGTATTTACGATCTCCAATAACCGGATGTTGAATACTTGAAAGATGGATTCTTATTTGATGCATTCTTCCTGTAATGATTTTAACTTCTACCAAAGAAAAATCATTTGTATAATTTAAAGGATGAACAATTGTTTTCATCATTAAAGCATCTTTATCATCTTTTTTGACAAAGCGTACACGATCTTCATTTTCAATTTTTTTAACATAACCTACCAATTCTTGTTTTTTAGTAAGCTTTCCTTTACAAATTGTCATATAAGATTTTTCAATATGATGTCTTTTTTTCATCATTTCATTGAGATCTTGTAAAGCCGCTAAAGTCTTGCCAAAAATCACGATACCACTGGTATTTCGATCTAAACGATGAACCGGTCCAGGAATAAACGTACTTTCTCGACTAACATCCAATTCACCTTTTTCTTTTAAATAACTTAATACTTGATGAGAAAGCGTATTAACATTTTCATTAGCATCCCCATGAACTAATAAACCAACAGGCTTATCAACAATTAAAATATTTTTATCTTCATATAAAACTTTGAACTCTCTTTTTAATTGATAAATATCTTTTTCCTTTGTTAGTTCATTAAACTTATCTTCATAAAGGAACATTTCTAAAACATCCCCTTTTTGTAGGATATATTTTTCATTGACACGTGTGCCATTGATTTTAATATCTTTTTTTCTAAACATTTTATAAATAAAATTGCTTGATGCATTACACAAAAGCTTTTTTAAATATTTGTCGATTCTTTGATTTGCATCATTTTCTTTAATCATTATTTTTTTCATTTTCTTCACCAACAGCATTATAACACATCTTTTCAAAAGAATAATTTAATTTTTATGAAACCCTTTACATTTTGAATATACATGTTATAATCCTGTCTTTTACAGGTGGATAATAAAATAAGGGGCTGAACCTATTGATA
>JAUNWT010000007.1 GCA_030540195.1 Bacillota bacterium
AGTATTTTCTTTTGAAAAACCTGATCCGCTTGAAGACGTTCATGAAGCAAAGAAAGATGTGGTTGATTTTACACCGGTTGTATTTTCAAACATTATGTTAGAAGTGCCAATGAGGGTCGTAAAAGATGACGCTAACATCAAGGAATCAGGTAAAGGTTGGAAAATACTCGACGGTCAAGAAGATCGAGATGAGGAATACATTGATCCAAGGTTAGCAAAATTGAAAGATTATTTTAAACAATAGGAGGATATAAAGATGGCAGTACCATTTAGAAGAGTTTCTAGTACAAGAAGAAATAAAAGAAGAACACATGATAAATTATCTGCACCAACTTTAGTTGTATGTCCAGAATGTGGAGAATACAAAATGTCTCATAGAGTTTGTAAACATTGTGGAACTTACAAAGGTAAAAAAGTTTTATAAGAAGATCACCGTTTAGGTGATTTTTTTGTTTTTAGAGGGCGAATGCCCTCTTTTTTTTGTGACTTTGTCCACAATTTGTGAACATTTCCCATGATTTATTCACATTCGTTTATTGAATAATAAATATAAAGAGTATATAATGGTGGTATAAAGTGGTAAAAAAGGATATAAAAGTGTTAAAAAGTGGGTGAAAAATATGTTCATGGGTGAATTTAGGCATTCAATTGATGCCAAAGGACGTCTTACAATTCCATCAAAGATAAGAAATCAATGTCAAGGCTCTATTTATGTCGCTCGTGGATTTGATGGATGCCTTGCTTTTTACACTAAAGAAGAATGGGAACCTTTTTGCCAAAAGCTTTTAGCACTTCCTTCAAATAAAAAAGAGGTGCGTAAAGCTATCCGTTTTACCATTTCTAGTGCCAGTGAGTGCGAATTTGACAAGTTAGGAAGAATCAATATACCCACAAACCTACGTACACTTGCCGGACTTGAAAAAGAATGTGTCATTATCGGTGCTGGAAATCATGGTGAAATCTGGTCTCAAGAAAAATGGGATGAATATTATAACGATAATCAAGACGGTTATGATGATATCTTAGAATCATTAGATGACTTTAGTTTATAGGAGGAAAAGTATGTTCAACCATGTGACAGTTTTATTAAATGAAGCAGTAGAAGGTTTGAATGTAAAATCCGATGGTATTTATGTCGATTGTACACTTGGTGGAGCAGGACACTCAAGCTTGATCTTAAAACAACTCACAACAGGACATTTGTATTGTTTTGATCAAGATGAAAATGCTATCCAAGCAGCAAGACAAAGACTCGAAGCTATTGGAGATCAATTTACAATTATTCAATCAAACTTTAAAAATATAAAGGCAGAACTTAATCAACGTGGTGTGGATCATGTTGATGGGATTCTTTTTGACTTAGGAGTTTCATCTCCACAATTTGACAATGCTGAAAGAGGTTTTAGCTATAACTATGATGCACGTTTAGATATGCGTATGGATCAATCATCTTCTTTAGATGCCCATGAAATTGTCAATCATTATAGTTATGAACAACTCGTAGAGATATTATATAAATATGCTGATGAAAAATTTGCGAAACAAATTGCACGAAGAATCGAAAAAGAACGTGAAATTCAACCAATCGATACGACTTTCCAATTAGTAGAAATCGTTAAAAGCGCGATTCCTGCCTATGCTAGAAGAAAAGGGGGACATCCCGCTAAAAGAACTTTTCAAGCATTAAGAATTGCGGTCAATGATGAATTGAATGTCTTTGATATTGCTTTAAAAGATGCACTTGATTTATTAAATATCAATGGGCGTATTGCCGTTATTACCTTCCATAGTTTGGAAGATAAAATATGTAAATATACATTTAATGACGTTTCTAAATTAAAGGATGTACCTAAAGGATTACCCGTTATTCCTGAAGAAATGCAACCTAAATTTAAACTCATTAATAAAAAACCAATTATCGCAACAGAAGAAGAATTAAATGAGAACCATCGTTCTCATTCAGCTAAATTAAGAGTAATAGAGAGGGTTAGAGTATGAAAAAAAGAAGAAAAACAGGTTTTGAATCATTTGCACAAACATTTTTAATTATCACAACAGTTATTTTTGTCTTTGGAATTATTATGGTTAAGTCTGTTGAATCTTCTTATAACCGCACAATTCAAAAGTTACAAAATGAAATTAATACAGTTGAATCAGACATTGATAGCTTACAAATGCAAAAACAAGAACTTGTCTCTTTTAATAGAGTAGCAGAAGTGGCAACATCTAAAGGATATACGTATCAAAATGATGCAACAGCTTCAACAACAGGAGTTCAAGAATAATGAAGAAATCAAAAAGCGCAAAGGTAACGGCAGTTGTCTTTGCTATTATTATTTTTGCTCTTGTCGTTAATATTGTTTTTTTAGGAGCTACAGGAAAGCATTTGATCAGTGGTGAAAATATTGCTGCATTTGCGAAAAATAGAAGTAAAAAAGAAGTTGTTGAATATGCTCAAAGAGGGCAAATCTATACCAGTGATCAAGAAAAAGTTGCGGTTAATGTCAAAAAATATAAAATCATTCTTGTTCTTTCTTCAAGTCGTACAGGCTATGGAAAGAAGCTCGCCTATGTTAAAAATATTAGTAAAACAGCAAGTCAATTGGCTCCTATTTTAGGTATGGATGAAAATGAATTGACGACAAAACTTCAAAAAGCAAAAGATGCAGGAAGATATCAAGTTGAACTTGGAAGTCAAGGAAATAATCTTTCAGCTTCTGTCAAAAAACAAATTGAAGATTTAAAATTACCAGGTATTGAATTTACTGAATCGAATTCACGTTATTATCCATTAGGTGATTTTTGTAGTTATATTGTTGGTTATGCAAAAAGTTACGAAGACCAAAGTATAAAAAAAATGGTTGGAGAAATGGGACTTGAACTTTCTTATGATAAAACGCTTAAAGGAAAAAATGGTTATAAGGTTTATCAAACCGACGCTAATGGTTATGCTTTAGTGGATGGAACTTTAAGAGAAAAAGATCCAACAAATGGACAAGATATTTATTTAACAATCGATAGTGGTTTACAAAGAAATCTCGATTACATGATGTCTAGTGCCTACAATGAAAGTGGGGCACAAGTTGTCACAGCGGGTGTTATGGAAATTAAAACAGGAAGAATCCTTGCAATGTCAACTTATCCTTCATTTAATCCAAACGAAAGAAACATTTCAACTTTTAATAATTACTTCTTAGAAGGTACAATTGAATGTGGATCCGTTTTTAAACCTTTTATTTATGCAGATTCAATTGAAGAAGGTAAGTATGATCATAATGCTTACTATAATTCAGGTATGTATAATGTTTATTATGGAAATAAACTAGTTGCGACAATTAAAGATCATAACCATGGTGAAGGATGGGGTTCAATTACATATGATCAAGGTCTTTATCATTCAAGTAACGTCGCTATTTGTAATTTATTAGATAAAGGATATGTAACGAAAGATGTCTTAACAGAAAAATTGAATGATTTAGGTTTCTTCCAAGGAGATACGATGGATGGACTTACATGTTCTTCTTCTATTAATGCTTATACCCGTAGTGGTGCAGGAAAATTAGAATATCTTACAACTGGATTTGGACAAGGTTCTACGGTAACTCCTTATCAATTATTAAAAGCGTATAGTGTTTTTGGTAATGGTGGAAAAACAGTACAACCTCATGTGGTTGATAAAATTGTTGATCCTGAAACAAATAAAGTCACTTATCAAGCCACACCACAGTACTCTAAACAAATTTTTTCTGAAAACACAGTAAAAGAAGTAAGAGATTTAATGTTAGGTGTTATTGAAGATCAACAAGGGACAGGTAAAAATTATCGTTTAGATAATGGGGTTCGTATGATTGGTAAAACAGGAACAGGACAAGTTGTAGAAAATGGTGGCTATAGTACTTCAGTTTATATGCACTCTTTTGTTGGGCTTGCCCCTTATGAAGATCCTCAAGTTGTCATGTTTTTAACTTTTAAATCAGGGGATTCTTACGCTCAATATATGCCAGATATTGTTAAACAAACGATGACAGGTGCTTTACAAGTTGTTAATCAATATAACGCGACAGATGAAAAAACAGTGGATGAAAGCTATACGCTTGATTCATATACAAATCAATCTGTCAACTATGTTAAATCTAAGCTTGAATCAAAATCTTTAAATGTTCAAGTTATTGGAAATGGTGGAAGTGTCATTGAACAATATCCACTTGCTAAAAATAAGGTTACAAGTGGTGACAAAGTCTTTATTAAGACCGAAGGAACGGATATTACGCTTCCGGATTTAACGGGCTGGTCTAAAAAAGAAGTACAAACGTATGCTTCACTGGCAGAAATTCAATTATCAATTGAAGGTACTAGTGGACATGTCACCTCACAAAGTATAGAGGCAAATCAGGTGATTCATAAAGGAGATAGCTTATCGATCACTTTATCTTAAGGGCATAAAATGCCCTTTTTTTTCATATTTTATAATGGTGACATTATGTTATTTGAACAAACAATCAAAAAAATAAAAATGGTTAAACTCTTTATTATTCTTTTAAGTTTAGCTCTTATTTTTAAAGTAGGTTATATACAAATAATAGATCGTAAAACAATTTATGATAAAGCTTTAGAGTCCTGGCAAAGATCTTTTCCTGTACAGGCAAATCGAGGAAAAATTTATGATCGTCGTGGTAATGTTTTAGCTACAGACTTAACAACGGCTTCTTTAGTTGTAGTGCCAAGTCAAATTCAAGATAAAGCAACGACTGCGTTTGCCCTTGCTAAGATTTTAAATGTCGAAGCAAGGTCACTAGAAGAAAAATTGAATAAAAAAGTATCAATTCAAAGAATATCTCCTGAAGGAAGACAACTTGATGATGAAAAAGCATTACGTATCCAACGTCTAAATTTATCAGGTGTTTATTTGATTAAAGATACTAAACGTTATTATCCTTTAAATCATTATTTAAGTCATTGTCTTGGATTTGTCGGAATTGATAATCAAGGGTTGCTTGGTTTGGAATTAGAATACGATCATTATTTAAAAGGAAAGAACGGTTCCATTGATTACTACATGGATGCTAAAAGCCATAATTTAAAAATGTATCCGAGTCATTATAGTGCGAGTCTTTCAGGAATGAATCTTGCTCTTACAATTGATAAAAAAGTTCAGGATGTTGTTGAAAGAGAACTGAATAATGCCTATGATACCTATCATCCTGATGGCATTTGGGCACTTGCCATGAATCCTCAAAACGGAGAAATTCTGGCAATGTCCAGTAAACCAGATTTTAATCCTAATGATTATAAAAATGAAGATTCTTCTATTTATAATCAAAATATTCCTATTTGGAAAACTTATGAACCAGGTTCAACCTTTAAAATTATTACTTTTTCTAGCGCCCTTAATGAAAATCTCTTTGATATGGATAAGGATACGTACTTTGATAAAGGCTATGAATATGTCTCAGGAGCACGTATTAAATCATGGAAAAAGGGAGGACATGGCTTGCAGACATTTCGGGAAGTTCTCCAAAATTCATCCAATCCAGGCTTTGTGGAAATTGGTCGACGTCTTGGTAAAAAAAGAATTTATAATTATGTCAAAAACTTTGGACTTACTCAAAAAACAGGAATTGATTTACCAGGAGAATCTTGTGGAATCATGTTTGACTATAAAAACTTTCATGAACTTGAACAAGCAACCGTTGCTTTTGGACAAGGAATTTCGGTTTCACCTTTACAACTTGTGACAGCAATCTCTGCTTGTGTCAATGGGGGTTATCTTTTACAACCACATATTTTAAAAGAAGTTCGCAGCAATAATAATGAACTTGTTTATCAAGCAAAAAGAAAAGTCAAAAGACAAGTGATTAAAGAAGAAACCTCAAAGAAAGTGCGAGATGCGCTTGAAAGTGTTGTTACTGATGGTGGAGGGAGAAATGCCTATATTGATGGTTATCGAATTGGGGGAAAAACCGGAACGGCCCAAAAAGCCGTCAATGGAAGTTATGTTGGAGGAGGTTATATTCTTTCCTTTGTTGGAATTGCCCCTATTGATGATCCTCAAATTGTTTTATATATAGCCATGGATAATCCTAAAAACTGTATTCAATATGGAGGAACAACGGTAGCCCCGATTGCAAGAAAGATGTTTTTAGATATTTTACCGGCTTTAAATGTGAAAAAAGTGAAATCACAAAGACAAAAATCATTTTCAGTAATGGATAAAAAAACAATCAAAGTTGAAAATTATATTGGTAAACAAAGAAAAGAAGTTCAAAATATTTCTTTACGTTTTAAATTTGAAGGAAAAGGAAATGTTGTTATTGATCAACTACCTCGAAAAGGAGAGTATGTTGAAGAAGGAGATACGATTGTCATTATGTTAGGAGAAAAATAATTCAATAAATTAAAGCCAAAGAGTTGACAGTGAAAATGAATTTGTATACAATAAGCTTACATTTGATATAAATACTGTGAAAAGAAAGAGTAGACATTAACCTTTAGCGTAGAGATTTCCTGGTTGGTGAAAAGGAAAATAAATGTTTTTGTTGAATTCGTCTTGGAGTAGAGTGTTGAACAGTTTTTAAGTAGGCATCTCCGGTTACACCCGTTAACGTGGAAGAGTATGATTGTACTCAATGAGATTAATATAGTAATATATTAATGAACAAAGGTGGTATCACGAAGCGATAGCTCTCGTCCTTTAGGGATGAGAGCTTTTTTATTTATATCAAGGAATAGAAAAAAAGGGGAAAAGAAAAATGATTATTGTAATGAAATCAACAGCATCTAAAGAAGATGTAGAAAAAGTATCAGGGTCAGTAGAAAAATTAGGATTAAGAGTTAATGTTGTAAATGGGGCAACACAATCAGTTATTGGAATTATTGGAGATACCACAAAAGTAGATCCAGAATCAATCGAAGTCGATCCAGCCGTAGAAAAAGTTATGCATGTTTCAGAACCATACAAACTTGCAAACAGAGCTTTCCATCCAGAAGATTCAGTTATCGATGTCGGTGGTGTCAAAATTGGGGGAGGACACTTAGCTGTCATTGCTGGACCATGTTCCGTAGAAAGCAAGGAACAAGTCATTGAAATCGCTAAAGCAGCTAAAGCTGCTGGTGCGAATCTTTTAAGAGGGGGCGCTTTTAAACCAAGAACATCACCTTATGCTTTCCAAGGAATGGGATCAGCAGGGTTAGATATCTTAGTAGCGGCTAAAGAAGCAACAGGACTTCCAATCGTATCAGAATTAATGGATGCCGAATACCTAGATGAATTTATTGAAAAAGTAGACTTGATTCAAATTGGGGCAAGAAATATGCAAAACTTTGATTTATTAAAGAAAGTGGGAAAAGCAACAAAGAAACCAATCTTATTAAAAAGAGGATTAAGTGCAACCTTCCAAGAATGGATCATGTCGGCAGAATATATCATGGCAAGTGGAAATCCAAATGTCATCCTATGTGAAAGAGGAGTGAGAACATTTGAATCATATACAAGAAACACTTTAGACTTACAAGCTGTACCAGTCATCAAAGAATTAACACACTTACCAATCATTATTGATCCAAGTCATGCTGGAGGAAAATGGTGGTTAGTCAATCCGATGGCAAAAGCAGCGGTCGCAGCAGGATGTGATGGATTAATGATCGAAGTGCATAACAATCCAGAAAAAGCGTTATGTGATGGACCACAATCATTAAAACCAGCAAAATTTGAACAACTTATGAAAGAATTAAAACCAATTGCAGATGCTGTTGGTAAAGAAATTTAGGTGATTGTAATGGAAATGATCGTTAATTTAAAGGAACATAGTTATCCTATTTATATAGAAAAAAATATTTTAAATCAGGCCAATGACAAAATTAAAGAAATCTTTAAAGGAAAGAAAATAATGATCATTTCCGATGATCAAGTTTATCCTTTATATGGTAATGCCTTAACTTCAAATCTTGGAAAAGATTTTGAAGTTGGACATGTCGTTGTTCCTCATGGAGAAAAATCAAAACGTTTCGATATGTTACCAACACTTTATAAAGCATGTTTAGATTTTAAACTTACTAGAACTGACTTAATCATTGCTTTAGGTGGTGGTGTTATTGGTGATATGGCCGGATTTGTGGCAAGTAGTTATTTAAGAGGAGTAAAACTTGTCCAAATTCCTACTTCTTTACTTGCTCAAGTGGATAGTTCAGTTGGTGGTAAAGTAGCAGTTGATTTACCAGAAGGAAAAAACTTGGTAGGAGCTTTCTATCATCCTTCTATGGTTTTAATTGATCCATGTACTTTAAAAACATTAGATCCTCATTTTATCAGTGATGGAATGGGTGAAGTGATTAAATATGGATGTATTAAAGATAAAAAATTATTTGATCAATTAAATTCTTATCAAAATTTTGAAGAACTCTATGAATTTATTGATGAAATCGTATATAATTGTGTCAACATCAAAAGAGAAGTTGTTGAAAAAGATCAATTTGATTTTGGTGACCGTTTGCTTTTAAACTTTGGACATACTTATGCTCATGCTATTGAACAATATTATCACTATGAAAAATATTCTCATGGTGAAGCCGTAGGCATTGGCATGTATCAAATTACCAAACTTGCTGAAAGTCTAGATTTGACAAAAGCAGGATCTTCTATACAAATCAAAGAAATCTTACAAAAATACAATCTACCCTATGAGTGTCAGGTAGAAACAAAAAATCTTATCCAAGCGATTGCTTTAGATAAGAAAAATATTAATAATTCTTTATCTGTTGTTTTATTAAAAGAAATAGGAAAGAGTTATGTTTATCAAACAAATCAAGAATTTTTATTAAAAAAAGAAAGGGTATAAAATGAGTCAAATTAAGTTAATTCCTACAAAACTAAAAGGAAAAGTATCTGTTCCACCTTCAAAATCATTAGCACATCGTGCTATTATTGCAGCTAGTCTTGCTAAAGGTATTTCAAGAATAGATCATATTGAATATTCTCAAGATATCAAAGCAACAATTGGTGCGATGGAAGCACTTGGAACAATTATTGAACAACATGAAGATTATCTTATTATTAATGGTAATTATACATTTACTAAAAATAATACGATGCCAGGAGTCCAAATTGATTGTGAAGAATCAGGATCAACACTTCGCTTCATGGTTCCTATTTCTCTTGCCAAAGAAAATAAAGTACGTTTTATAGGAAGAGGACAATTAGGGAAAAGACCATTAGATACCTATTATGAAATCTTTGAAAGACAAAATATTGGTTATTTATATCGAGAAAATGTTTTAGATTTAAATGTTGTAGGTGAATTAAAACCTGATTTATATCGTATTCCAGGTAATATCTCCTCACAATTTATTACCGGTTTATTATTTGCTTTACCTTTATTATCATTTGATTCAATTATTGAAATTACTACACCTCTTGAAAGTAAAGGATATATTGATTTAACGCTTCAAGTATTAAAACTTTATGGTATTGAAGTCGTTAATCATGAATATAAACAATTTATTGTAAGAGGAAGACAAGAATATAAAGCCAGAGACTACCGTGTAGAATCTGATTTTTCACAAGCAGCTTTCTATTTAGTAGCGGGTGCTTTAGGAAATGATGTCACATTATTAGACTTAAACTTAGATTCTTTACAAGGAGATAAAGCGACAATTGATTTTTTAAAACAAATGAATTGTGAAATTATCGAAAATGACGATGGAATTAAAGTAGTCAGTCATGGTTTAAAAGCGACAACTGTTGATGCCAGTCAATGTCCGGATGTTATTCCTGTTGTTTCACTCGCTTTAGCACTGGCAAGCGGTCATAGTGAAGTTGTTAATGCGGGACGTTTACGTATTAAAGAATGTGATCGTCTTCAAGCAACGGTAGAAGAATTAAATAAATTAAAAGCACATGCCGTTGAACATGAATCTTCTTTGGAAATAGAAGGGGTAGAAACTCTTGAAGGTGGAAATGTATCAAGTCATGATGATCATCGTATGGCGATGATGCTAGCGATTGCTTCAACAGTGTGTCAAGAACCAATCATTATTGATAATAAAGAATGTGTCAAAAAATCTTATCCAAGTTTCTGGGAAGATTTTGAAATGTTAGGAGGAAAAATCGATGGGGGCAACTTATAAAAATAATATAGAACTGACAATTTTTGGTGAATCTCATGGTAAAGCCATTGGTATTACCATTGGCAATCTTCCTAGCGGTATTCAAATTGATTTAGATGAAGTCGCTCGTGATATGAAAAGAAGAGCACCAGGACAAAATAAAATGTCGACAGCTAGAAAAGAAGCTGATCAAGTAGAAATTTTATCAGGATTACAAGATGGTATCACGACAGGAGCACCTCTTACAGGGGTCATCTACAATAGTGATCAACATTCTAAAGATTATTCTTTACTTAAAACAAATATGCGACCAGGACATAGTGATTATCCAGCTTATATTAAATATAAAGGATTTAATGATGTTCGTGGGGGTGGTCATTTTTCTGGAAGAATTACGGCACCAATCGTTTTTGCGGGAAATATTGCAAAACAAATTTTAAAACAAAAAGGAATTCAAGTAGGGGCACATATTTTATCTATTGGAAAAATCAAAGATGAAAAGTTTCCGGTGGATGTAGATGATGAAATGCTTTTAAAATTAAGTGAAAAACAATATCCAACAATCAAAGAGGATGTTTTTGAAAAGATGGAAGAAACCATTTTAAAAGCAAAAGAAAATTTAGATAGCGTTGGTGGAAAGGTAGAATGTGTGGCTTTACATGTTCCAGCTGGGGTAGGTGAACCTTTCTTTGATTCATTAGAAAGTCATTTATCTTCATTGATGTTTTCAATTCCTGCTGTTAAAAGTGTTTCATTTGGTGATGGGGAAAACATTGATGAAATGTTAGGTAGTGAAGCTAATGATTGTTATTATTATGATGAAGATGGAAACGTAAAAACATCTACAAATCATAATGGGGGTATTACTGGAGGTATCACCAATGGTATGCCCGTAAGTTGTACGGTGACTTTTAAACCAACACCTTCGATTGCGAAAAAACAAAAAACAATTAATATTGAAACAAAAGAAAATATTGAATTAGAAATTAAAGGAAGACATGATCCTTGTATTGTACAAAGAGCAGTGGTTGTTGTTGAAGCCATGATGGCTTTAGGAATACTTGATATGATGGGGGAATAAGTATGAAAGATTTAAAACAATGTCGAATTGAAATAGATGCAATTGATCAACAATTAATGGAACTTTTTGAAAAAAGAATGGCTCTTTCTAAAAGTGTAGTGGAATATAAAATTGAAAACCATTTAGAAATCTTTCAACCAGAAAGAGAAAGAGAAGTTATTGAAAAGAATCTTAATCGTTTAAATAATGATCAATTAAAAGAATACGCAAGATGCTTTATTCAAGAAATGATGACAGTTTCTAAATCTTATCAATCAGATTTATTACCTCTTGAATTAGATGAAAATATTAAAACAGAATTTAAAAAAGATCCTGTTGTGGGTTATCAAGGAATTGCCGGTGCTTTTTCACAAAGTGCCGTAGAAAACTTCTTTGGTGAAGGAACAAAGAATATTGGTTATAAAGACTTTGAAGATGTTTATGTAGCTTTGGAAAATGGGGAAATAGATTATGGGGTTTTACCTATTGAAAATAGCTTAACAGGATCTATTAATGATAACTATGATTTAATAAGAAAATATGGGTTCTATATCGTAGGAGAAACAGCTGTTAATGTCAGCCAATGTTTAATGGCTCTTCCAGGAACAAAGATTGAAGACATTAGACAAGTTTACTCACATCCACAAGGGTTAGCACAATCAAGTGAGTTTTTATATCAACATCGTTACATAGAACAAAGACCATTTCAAGATACAGCAATGGCCGCTAAATATGTAAAGGATTCAAATGATCCAATGAAAGCAGCAATTGCTTCACCACTTGCATGTAAACTTTATGGTTTAGAAATGTTGAAAGAAAATGTACAAAACAAAAAAAACAACAGAACACGTTTTATGGTGATTTCTAAAGAATTGATTTGTCCAAAAGATAGTGATAAAGTATCGGTTATCTTTACGTTACCACATCAAGTAGGAGCTTTAGATAACATGCTACAAACAATCAAACAAAGTCAAATTAATATGGATCGTATTGAATCAAGACCAATTGAAACCCAATATTGGCAATATTATTTCTATATTGATTTTGAAGGAAATATGCATGAAGAAAGAATTCAACGTGCAATAAATAAAATGAAAGCAAATAGTACAACATTGAAAGTATTGGGAAATTATAAAAGGGCGTAAGAATGGAAAATATTATATTAGTGGGAATCATGGGATGTGGGAAAACCACAATCTCTAAATTATTATCAGAAAAATTAAAGATGCCAGTCATTGACATGGATGAATATATTGAAAAGAAATATCAATGTACGATTCCTGAAATGTTTGATATCTCTGAAGAATATTTCAGAGATCGAGAAAGTGAAGCATGTTTAGATATGGCAAAATTAGATGGCTACATTATTTCTACGGGTGGGGGCGTTATTAAAAGAAAGAAAAACCGTGAGATTTTAAAAAAAGCGGGGAAAGTATTCTATATTGATCGACCTTTAGATAATATTGTAAGTGATGTGGAAACAGCACATCGTCCATTATTGAAAGATGGACCACAAAAACTTTATCAATTATTTGATGAAAGACATGATCTTTATTTAGATAGTTGTCATTATCATGTAAATAATGATGGAACATTAGATGATATTGTTAATAAAATTGTAGAAGATATTCAAAAATAGAATATCTTTTTTTATTTCTTTGAAGAAAAAATGTAAAAAAAAGCGAATATAGTAATGAAAGGAAAATTGTATGGAATATAAAAAAGTATAAAACTAAGATTTTATACTTTTTGATTTAATATATTCTTTAAAGAGAGTATAAACGATGGAGGTAAGAGGAATGAATAAAAACATACCTAAAATACCCATAAGATTTCCACCGATAACAACGGCAACAAATACCCAAATAGATGGAAGACCAACAGAGTTACCAACAACGTGTGGGTAAATGAAATTACCTTCTATTTGTTGAAGAACTAGAAACAGAATGACAAAAGCAACTGCTTGTAAAGGATTAATAATACCAATCATAATAATTCCTATAAAGCAACCAATAAAAGCGCCAAAGACAGGAATGAGTGCAGTTATTGCTATAATAATTCCCATAAGTAAAGCATAGGGCATTTGTAGAATAAACATAGAAATTACAAACATTGTTCCAAGAATACATGCTTCTAAACATTGACAGGTAATAAAACTTGTAAAAGTATCACTGGAAAGTTTAATAATTCTACAAATTTTATCTGTTTTTTCTTTTCCTATTAAGGCATGTGATGCAATTTTTAATTGTCTAGAAAGTGTTTCTTTAAAAAATAACAGATAGATTGAAAAAACAAAGCCAATAAAGAAAGAAGAAAGACTGCTTACGGTATTCGTAATTATTGAAAATCCAGAGTTAAATAAGGGTTTCCAATTTTCTATGATATGACTAAAAATTTTAGATAAATCAAAATCTAAGGAAATAAGTGAATCAATGACATTTGTAAAACTTCCATTCAGCATATTTCTATTTGTTTTTAAGAAATGAATAAAATTTTCATAGGCAATAGGAGTTTGCTTCATAACCATTTTTATAGAATGAATGAGTTCAGGACCTACTATAAAGCAAATAAGACCTATAAAAACAATAATTAATAAAAACATAGTCATAAAAGAAAATATTCTTTTGTTTTTCTTGGTATTTTTATAAAGTGTGTTTTCTAATTGATGAATAATAATATTTAACACAAATGCAATTCCAAAGCCAATAATAAAAGGGACAAAGAGTTGCCAAATATAGGATAAAATATCAATGACTTTAGAAAAGTATAGGATGATAAATAATATCATTCCAGCATAAGTAATAGTTAATATATTTTTTTTCATTTCTTTATCTATATTCATAGGTTCACCTCATTTTAATATTATAGATTTAAATATGAACTGTAGATGAAAAAATGCTTCTAAAATAGCATTTATGGCTAAAAGCACAATTGTTATCGAAATATATAAAAATAGAAAGGAGCTAAAAAAGCTGATGATTTATTATATTTGTTGTTGTGTAATAGGAATGTGTATTGCCAGTTTTATAAATGTTGTGATTATTCGTATTCCCCGTGGAGAAGATTTTGTATTGGGAAGAAGTCATTGCGATTATTGTGGAAAAGAAATAGTATGGTATGATTTGATACCTGTATTAAGCTATTTGATGTTAAAAGGAAGGTGTCGATATTGTCGTAACAAAATATCTATAAGAAGTTTCTTTATTGAAATCTTTGGTGGAATAATAGGAGTATTTTGTTTTTTTCGGTTTGGTTTTTGTGATGAAATGATATGTATCTTTTTAATAGCAATGCTTTTGCTTGCTCTTGCAATGATAGATTTGGATACAATGACTATACCTGATGGATTAAATGTCAGCATATTTTTAGTATGTTTTGTTTTAGTAATTTTAAGAGAAATGAACATTCTTGAAAGTATCATTGGTATGTTTTGTATTAGTTTGCCCATGTTTTTATTGAATTTAGTAATCCCAAATTCTTTTGGTGGAGGAGATATTAAATTAATGTTTGTAAGTGGAATGATATTAGGATGGAAATATAGTTTACTGGCTATATTTATAGCTATATTCATTGCAGGAATTTATTGTATCTATTTGATCTTGAAAAGAAAAGTTAATAAAAAGGCACATATAGCATTTGGTCCCTTTTTATCTATTGGTATCTTTACATCTTTATGTTATGGTCAGGAGATTGTTTCTTGGTATTTGAATTTATTGATGTAAAAGGAAAATAAAGGAGTTTAAAAAGAAAAGTAATATTAAACTTTAGAAATATAAATGATACAATAAGCATAGGTGATTTTATGAAATTAGAGTTATTAAGTTACGAAAATACAAATTTACTTCCAGGATGGAAACCTTATTATATTTATTTAATTAAAATTAATCATCAAGAAGTAGGACGTATTGTTTTAAGAGAAGGAAATAGCTTAGAAAGATATTATGATGGCCATATTGGGTATTCTATAGATGAAAAATATCGAGGACATCATTATAGTCGTAGGGCATGTTTATTGTTGTTTGATATTGCAAAAGAGAAAGGGTTTAAGGAATTGATGATTAGTTGTTCTCCTGAAAATTATGCAAGTAGAAAGATTATTGAATCATTACCTTTTCATTATTTAGAGACAAAAACTGTACCTAAGGAGTTAAGAAAATACTTTGATCAAGATGATTATGTTAAAAGAATCTATCGATTAGATTTGGAGGAATTATGAAGTTTATACATTTAGCGGATCTGCATTTAGGAAAGATCATTTACCAAAATAATTTAATAGATATTCAAGAAGATTTATTAAATCAAGTTGTTGATTATATGAACCAGCAAGAAATCGATGTTTTAGTGATTGCCGGTGATATTTATGATCGAGCAGTTGCTTCAAGAGAGAGTATTACTTTATTAAATACTTTTTTATCAAAATTAATTTTAAAGTATCATAAAAAAGTATTAATGATTACTGGGAATCATGATAGTAGTGAGCGTTTAAATTTTGCAACATCATTACTCGTAGATCAAGGACTTTATATTGTTTGTTATCCTGAAAAAGAAATAAAACCTGTTGTTATTGAGGGTGTTTATTTTTATTTAGTTCCTTTCTTTAAACCTTCTTATATACGCTATTTGTATGAAAATGATGATTTAAAAACATATCAGGATGCTTTTGCTTATTATTTAAGTCAACAAAATTTTGTTGAAGATCATCCAAAGGTTTTAGTAACGCATCAATTTATTGCGGGGAATAAAGAGGTTGTAAGAAGTGAAAGTGAAGTTATTTTATCAGTAGGTGGTAGTGAAATCATTGATGTGGATTTATGCAAGGATTTTGATTATGTTGCTTTAGGACATATTCATGCCAGTCAAAAAATTAAATATGACTATATACGTTATGCAGGAAGTCTCATGAAATATTCGTTTGATGAAGTGAATCAAGTTAAAGGTATGGTAGAAGTGACCATTGATGAAAAAGGAGTGTGTAGTAAGATTATTCCTTTAAAACCTAAAAGAGATTTAATAAAACTTACGGGAAAATATGAAGATGTTCTTCATTATCCTAATAATGAAAATGATTTTATAGCGGTAGAACTGTTAGATAAACAAATGATTGGCCATGGGTATGAACGTTTAAAAGAAAAATATCCGCATTTATTACAACTTACTTATAAGAAGTTAGAAATTAAAGGAGAAAATCATACAGCTTCATCTTTAGATATGGATAAAAACAGTCCTTTAGATATCTTTAAAGAGTTTTATGAAAAGATGAAGGGAGAAGAAATGGATTCAAAAAGCCAAGAAATCATTGAAGAATTACTGGAGGAGGATGATTTATATGATGCCCATTAATTTAACATTATCTGCTTTTGGCCCTTATCCAGGTCAAATCAACATTAATTTTGAATCCTTTCAAGAAGATGGCTTATTTTTAATTACTGGTCCTACAGGAAGTGGAAAGACTATGATTTTTGATGCCTTGATTTTTGCCTTATATGGTAAAACCAGTGGACAAATGCGACAAAGTGATAGTTTAAGATGTGATCATGTTTTAAATGAAGTTCCTACTTTTGTTGAATTGACCTTTTCTTTACACCAACAAATTTATACAATTAAACGTAGCCCTAAATATTATTTAGAGGGAAAGAAAACACCTAAACAACCTACAGCACTTTTAACTTTACCAGATGGTAAAATGATTGAAGGAGTTAAAGAAGTTACAAGTAAGGTCATTTCTTTGCTTGGGATTGATGAACATCAATTTAAACAAATTGTCATGATTGCTCAAGGAGAATTTACGCAATTGATTATGGCTTCAAGTGATGAAAGAGAAAAAGTATTAAGAGAGTTATTTCATAGTGAAATCTATCAAAAAATTGAAGAAAAGCTAAAAGAACGTTTAAAAACATATCAAGATCAATATTCTTTATTACTTAATAAAAGAAAAGATTATCAAGAAGAATTAAATATTGAAGAAGAAGGAAATGTTTATCTTGATCGAAAAAGAAAAATAATTCAAGAACTTGAAACAAAGATTCAAAAACAAGAAAAACAAAAAGAAGAGCTCAACCAACAAATACAACTTTATCATCTTCAAAATCAACGTTTACAAAATCTAAAAGAAAATAAAAAGCGTTATCAAGATTTATTATTACAAGAAAAAGATTATCAAGAACTCTTTATAAAGATTCAATTACTAAAAAAAGCCAAAGAGACAAACTATGATTATCTTTCTTTAAAACAACAAGAAACAAAACTAAAACAATTAAAAAATAAACAAGCACAAACTTTACAAAAATATCAAATATTAGAAAAAGAAAGTCAAGATCTTGAACAAAAATATCAAACATTCTCTTTAAAACAACAACAAAATCAACGGCTATTTCAACAAATCCAAGAACAAAAACAATTGATTGAAGCTGTCTTACAATATCAACACTATTATCAAAATTTACAAGAATTAAAACAAACCTATCATCAACTTGAAAAAGAAAATACTTTATTTAATCAAAAGAAAGATAAGCTCCAAATATCTATTGAAAGAGATTTAGAAACGATTCAAAGTGAAAAACAAATTGAAACAACATGTAAATTACTACAACAAGATTATCAAAAAATAAATAATCAAAAAATAAAAATACATCAACTTTCTCAATACTATGATGAACTTTTACAAGTTATAGAAAAAAGAAGTGATTTACAAGAAGAATATGTACATCTTGAAAAAGAAGTAGATGCTCAAAGAAATCATTGCCAACAATTAGAAAAACTTTATTTTAGAAAACAAGCAGGTATTTTTGCGAGTCAATTAAAAGAAAATGAGCCATGTCCTATTTGTGGTTCTTTACATCATCCTCATCCTGCTTTGTATGAAAAAGAAGATATTTCTAAAGAAAAATTGGATCAACAAAAAAAGATTGTTACACGTTTTGAAAACAAACTTCAAGAACATATTCAACAACTTCTTCTACAAAAACAAAAAATAGAGATGAAGCAACAACAAATCAAACAACTCTCTACTGAATTAGATATGGAAGATGTTGAAAAAGAAAGTTTTATTAAAGCGTTAGATGCTCTTTCTAAAGAAGAAAAAGAGATGAAGAAAAAATATCTTCAATACCAAGATGAATTAAAATATATTCAAAAACTTAAAAAGAGCGTTGAACTCTCACAAAAAGATATGATTGTTTATCTTCAAAAAGAAGAAAAACAAAAACATCAACTTGAACAACTTCAAATACAAATCCACCAGCTTTCTGGAAAAATAGATGATACCAAAAAAGCTTATGAAATAAATCAACTTCAAGAGGAGTTACAAGAATTTGAAAGAAGTTATCAAGAAAAAGTAAAAGAAGTTGAAAATTTACAAAACGAGTATACAAAATATAAGGATCTTTCAATACAATTACAAACTCAAATTGAAAGTGATCAACAACATGTTTCTTTGGAACAAAAACAATTTGATTTATTTAATAAAAATTATAAAGAACATCTCAAAGCATTTAAAAATGAAGAAGAATTTCTTCAATTAAGGGAAGGACTTACTCAACTTAATCAAAAAGAAAAAAGATATCAAGATTATCAAATGGCGCTTAATTCTTTAAAGCAACAAATTGCTTCTTTAGAAAATGAAGTAAAAGATGCAAAAGAAATCGATGTCTCTTCTTTAGAAAAACAGCTTATTGAATTACAAGAAAAGCTTAAGGAAAATCAAAAAATCTATGAACAAGAAAAAATCAATTTTACCCTTAAAGAAAAATTGATCCATCAAATTGAACAAATCAACAAAAAGCTTGAAAAAGATGAAGAAACTTATCAAAGATATTTAGATCTTTATAATCTTTCAAGTGGTAAAAATGAAGCACGTGTCTCTTTAGAAAGATATGTTTTAGCGACGTATTTTGAACATATGTTACTTTATGCAAATCGAATTTTTAAACAATTGACACAAGGAAGATATCAATTGATTCGTAAAGATGAAGCTGAAAAAGGAAGAAAGCAACAAGGTTTAGAACTCGATGTATTTGATCAAGAAAGTGGACAACTAAGAGGAATTAAGACCCTTTCAGGGGGAGAATCTTTTAAAGCAGCCTTATCGCTTGCTTTAGGTCTTTCAAGAATGATCCAAGAATATGCCGGTGGTATTGAACTCAATACGCTCTTTATTGATGAAGGATTTGGTTCTTTAGATAGTCAATCGTTAGATCAAGCGATGAATTGTTTAATGGAACTTCATCAAGATAATAAGCTTATTGGTATCATTTCTCATGTAAGCGAACTTAAAGATCGCATTGATCGTCAAATTATTGTGGATAGAAAACAAAAACAAAGCGTGATTCATGTGAGATAGCCTTGCGTGTTTGACGTTTCTATAGTAAAATAGAAAAGCATTTATGAGGAGGCAAAAAAGATGGCAAATAACAAGAAAAATGATGCAATTACAGCTAGAGATGTTGACTTTGCTCAATGGTATACAGATGTATGTCGTAAAGCAGAATTAATGGATTATAGCGGTGTGAAAGGATTTATTATTTATCGTCCGTATGGTTATGCAATGTGGGAACAAATTCAAAAACATATGGATCAAAAATTTAAAGAATTAGGACATGAAAATGTTTATATGCCGATGTTGATCCCTCAATCTTTATTACAAAAAGAAGCAGATCACGTAGAAGGATTTGCGCCAGAATGTGCAGTTGTCACAAAAGGTGGATTGGATGATTTAGAAGAAAACTTAGTAATTCGTCCAACATCAGAAACTTTATTTTGTGAACACTATGCAAAAATTGTAAATTCTTATCGTGATTTACCAAAATTATATAATCAATGGTGTTCCGTTGTTCGTTGGGAAAAGACAACAAGACCATTTTTACGTGGTTCTGAATTCTTATGGCAAGAAGGTCATACAATTCATGCTAGTGAAGAAGAAGCTAGAAAAGAAACTTTACAAATGTTAGAAGTTTATCGTTCAACAGCACAAGATTTACTCGCAATTCCAATGGTTACTGGACGTAAAACTGAAAGTGAAAAATTTGCAGGAGCTGAAGAAACATATACAATGGAAGCTTTAATGCATGATGGAAAAGCTTTACAATCAGGAACATCACATTATTTTGGGCAAGGATTCGCCAAAGCATTTGATGTTAAATTCTTAAATAAAGATAATAAACTAGAATATGTTTATCAAACTTCTTGGGGAGCATCGACACGTTTATTAGGAGCCATTATTATGGTTCATGGGGATGACAATGGTCTTGTCTTACCACCAAGAGTAGCCCCAATCCAAGTTATGATCGTTCCAGTTATGCAACATAAAGAAGGCGTTTTAGATAAAGCTTACGAATTAGAAGCACAATTAAAAGCAGCGGGATTACGTGTTAAAGTGGATGCAAGTGATAAAACACCAGGTTATAAATTTGCGGATGCTGAAATGAGAGGAATTCCTGTAAGACTTGAAATTGGTCCTAAGGACATTGAAAAAGGACAATGTGTTATCGCTAAAAGATTAGATGGTTCTAAAGAAACTTATGCTTTAGGTGATGATCTTGGTTCAAAAATTCATACTTTATTAGATCAAATTCATGATGAAATGTATGCAAAAGCATTAAAATTCAGAGATGAAAATATTAGAACAGCACATACTTATGATGAATTTAAAGAAATCTTAGAAACAAAAGCAGGGTACATTCGTATGATGTGGTGTGAAGATGATGCTTGTGAAGCAAAAATCAAAGAAGAAACAGGTGCGACATCAAGATGTATTAAAGAAGATGAAGAACCATTTGATGATGTTTGTCCAATCTGTGGAAAACCAGCTAAAAAAGTGGTTTACTTCGCAAAAGCTTATTAATATGAGATTTATAAAGTCCATTTCTTAAAAGAGAAGTGGTCTTTTTTTCTTGACAAAAAATAGAAAATCATATATCGTTGATATGTCAACGATAGGAGGAACTATGAATCTAGCACGTTTAATTTCTACAGTACATAATCAAAAAAATAGTTATATGAATGGTTATTTAAAAGCTCTTGGTTTATCTCATGGACAAGCTATTGCTCTTAAAATTATTCATGAGGAAGAATGTATTAAACAAGATGATTTAAATAAAAGATTACAAATTGATAAAAGTGCCGTAACACGCATTTTAAAGACTTTAGAAGAAAAGAAATTGATTGTTAAAACAAGATGTGAAGATGATAAAAGAAATCAACATATTGTTTTAACAGATGAGGGAAAAAAACTGTATCCTTCTATTAAACAAATTGTTTTACAAACTGCAAATGAAATGTTGGAAGGAATTGATGAAAATCAACAAAAACAATTAGAAGAAATATTATTAAAAATGAAAAAGAATTTGGAGGGAAAAAATGAATAAAAGTGATAAGATGGGAACAAAAAAGATTCTTCCCTTACTTGTAGAATTTTCAATACCTGCGATCATTGGAATGCTGGTTAATGCCATCTATAATATTGTCGATCGTATGTTTATTGGTAATGCTCCTGAACTTGGTTCTATTGGACTTGCTGGAATTAGTATATGTTATCCAGTAACACTTGTTTTGATGGCTATTTCTTTAATGATTGGTATGGGTGGTGCCACACGCTTTTCTATTGCTTTAGGGCAAGGGAAAAAAGAAGAAGCGGGAATGTATATGGGAAATGGATTGACTCTTACCATTATTTTAGGACTTCTATTCATGATTTTAGGAAACTTATTTCTAGACCCAATGTTAAAAGTATTAGGTGCTTCAAAAGTAGTCCTTCCCTATGCTAGAAGTTATTTAAGTATTATTTTATATGGAGCTGTTTTCCAATGTGTGGCAATGGCTGGAAATAACTTTTCTCGAGCGCAAGGAAATCCTAAAAATGCGATGATTTCTCAATTGATAGGAGCGGGCTTTAATATTTTATTTGACTATATTTTAATTTGTATTTTTCATATGGGAATGGAAGGTGCTGCTCTTGCAACCATTGGAGGACAACTTTTAAGTGCTCTTTGGCAACTTACTTTCTTATTTGGGAAAAGAACACTTATTACTTTAAACGCTTCTTTGTTAAAGCTTAAATTCTCGGTTTCAAAACAAATTATGCAAACAGGAATTCCTGCCTTTTTAATGCAAATATCGAATAGTGTTTTAAATATTATTTTGAATGCCTCTTTAGTTAAATATGGTGGCGACTTGGCTCTTAGTGCTATTGGTATTGTTACAAGTATTCAAACATTGATTCTTATGCCAATTACAGGATTGATGCAAGGACAACAACCTTTGATTTCTTATAACTTTGGGGCAAGAAAAATGGATCGTGTAAAAGAAACATTAAAATATGCCATTATTGGAGCGACATTTATTGCCTGTATTGGTTTTATTGCAGTACAATTCTTTACGAAAAATATTGTTTATATGTTTAATAATGAAAATGATGTGGTTGTTTTATGTAGTCATGCTTTACATATTTGGTTTTTATGTTTACCAGTTATTGGAGCACAAGTTATGTGTGCAAATTACTTTCAAGCAATTGGTAAAATTAAGATTTCAAGTGTATTAAATCTTTTAAGACAAGTTATTATTTTAATTCCATGTATTCTTATTTTATCAACGATTTTTGGTTTAGATGGTATCTTTATGGCAGTACCGATTGCAGATTTTTCAGCATTTATGATAACTGTTATTTTGTTAAAACATTCTTTAAAAAAAGAAATAAAAATGAGCTTATGATATGAATTGATTTCATATCATTTTTTTAATTAAAATAAAAGGAGGAAAACCAGGACTGGACATCAGTCTTATTTTCCTCTTAAAAAAGTCTAGATATTTTAGAACTTTAAAATTATTTCAAGTTGCTTTTATAAAAAATGTTATTTTACTTTTTGACAACGAATTGATTCGATGACAGGTTGATTTTCTTTTGCGACTGTTCCATTATTATCTTCAACTTGAACATCATCACAAATTTTATCAACGATATCCATACCTTCATAAACATAGCCAAAAACAGCATATTGACCATCTAAATAGGAAGATGTTTTTTGAACAATGAAGAATTGAGAAGAAGCACTATCGTTATCTTGGCTTCTTGCCATAGAAAGGGCACCACGCGTATGTTTTAAAGGATTTTCAACACCGTTATCAGAGAATTCTCCTTTAATTGTTTCATCGCTTCCACCTGTTCCATCTCCGTTAGGATCTCCACCTTGAATCATAAAATCTTTAATGATTCGATGGAAAGTTAAACCATCATAGAAATGTTTTTTACAAAGATTTACAAAGTTAGTAACGGTAATTGGTGCTGTATCGGCATCGATTTCAGCATAAATTGTACCATAATCTTTTACTTTGATTTCTACTTGATAATTTCCTTTTAAAGTTTTTGTTTTCTTTGTTTTTTCTGTTGTTTTACTTGAAGAACATCCAACAAGGGAAACAACAGTTAATAAAACAAAAAAGACTTTCATCCATTTTTTCATTTATTTCACCTCATCTCTATTATAACAAAGATGTTTTATGAAAAAAAGGTACTCAAGCAAAGGTCAATGTGTTAAAATACTTGAAAGAGGAAGTAGTAATATGAGAGAAAAGAGAATTGTATTAGTGAATGATGTTACCGGTCTGTCGCGTTGTTCAGTAGCTTGTCAATTACCCATCATTTCTTCTATGGGAATTGAAACAGCTTTTGTACCAACAGCAATCTTATCGATTAACACATATCATAAAGACTTTTTCTTTGATGATTATACATCAAAGATGAAAGACTATATTGAAACATATAAAAAGATGAATATTGATTTTGATGGTATTTGTAGTGGTTTTTTAGGATCTGCCAAACAAATTGAAATTGTGAAAGATTTTTTTAAAGATTTTAAAACGGATAAAAATTTTATTTTAGTTGATCCTGTAATGGGAGATCATGGAAAACTTTATCCAACTTATACGCAAGAAATGCAAGAAAAGATGCGAGAATTAATGCCTTATGCGACGATTGTCACACCAAATTTAACAGAGCTTTGTGCTTTGATTGACGAAGCATATCATGAAACAACAGATAAGGAAGAACTTTCAAGAATGTGTCAAAAATTAAGTCAAATGGGTCCACAATATATTGTCGTGACAGGAATTTCAGTAGGTGATCAAATCTTAAATTTTATATATGATCATGGACATATTGAAATGCTTTATGTAAAACGTATAGGAGAAGATCGTAGTGGCACTGGGGATGTTATTTCAGCAGTGATTGCGGGAAGTTATTTAAAAGGAGATAGTTTTTTAGAAGCAGTTAGAAAGTCAACAGACTTTGCTTCAAAATGTATTCAACATTCTGTTGATATTGATGCTCATCCACATATGGGATTATGCTTTGAACCATTATTAAAAGAATTGGGGGATTAAGATGATTTTATATACATTATATAAAAACAGTTATATTGATATTGCACATTTAGAAAGTACAAAAGGAATTACATGTTATGTAAACTCTACAAATCGTTGTACGTGTTCATGTACTTTTTGTTTGAGACAAACAAAAGAAATGATTGAAAATAATTCATTATGGTTAAAGAAAGAACCAACTGTTGAAGAAATTAAAGCTGAATTTGATAAATATGATTTAAATGATTTTAAAGAAGTGGTTTTCTGTGGATTTGGTGAACCACTTATGCGTCATGATGATTTAATGCAGGTAGCAAAATACTTAAAAGAAAGAAGACCAGATTTGCCAACACGTGTTAATACCAATGGTTTATCTTCTCTTTATAATAAAAGAGATATTACACCTGAATTTAAAGGTTTATTAGATACAGTTTCAATTAGTTTAAATACAAGTAATAAAGAAGAATATTATAAACTTACACGTAGCCAATATGGAATTGATTCTTTTGATGAGCTTTTAGATTTTGCGAAAAAATGTAAACCTTATGTTTCTAAAGTGGTTTTAACAGTTGTTGATACAACAATACCACCAGAAGAAATTAAACAATGTCAAGAAATCGCAGATAAGATAGGGGTTACTTTACGTGTACGACCCTTTGAAAGTTAGAAAGGAATTAGTATTATGATGCAATTATCACGTGAAGAGAGAATGCTTCACATTGGAAAAATGACAAATGTCAGAGATCTTGGAGGGTATGAAACTCAAGAAGGTTATTATACAAAATCACATAAATTTGTAAGAAGCACTTGCCCAAGTGGAATCAGTGATGATTTAAAAGAAAAATTTTATGATTATGGTATTCGCACAGTTATTGATTTAAGAAGTGATTATGAGCTTGTTCATCAACCTCATAGTTTAAAAGATTATAAAGATATTGAATACTATCATATTAACTTATTACAAAATGAGAATATGTCAGTACTTCCTGATGATATTAAAGATTATCAAGATTTAAGTGGATTTTATATTTTTATGATTGAAGCCAATAAAAAACAATTCAAAAAAGTATTTGAAGTCATTTTAAATCATCCTTATGATTGTACACTCTTTAACTGTTCTGCAGGAAAAGATCGTACCGGAATTCTTGCTTGTTTACTTTTAGATCTTGCGGGATGTCATGAATATGATATCGTGAAAGACTATTCAGAATCTTATGAAAACAACATGGAAATGATGAAACAACTAGAAGAAATGTTGCCAAAGGAAGAAGAAAAATTCTTAGGTTCAGATCCACGTGTGATGATGCGTTTTCTAGCGTATTTAAGAGAACAATATGGTAGTAGTAAAGGATATTTATTAAATATTGGTCTAAATGAAGATCAAATCGAAGAAATTAAAGAAAATTTCATAATTTAGAAGAAAAAACGCCTCCACATGACGAATAAATAAGTGGAGGTATTTTTATGAAAGCAATCACTTATAAAGAAAAAAAGGAAGAATTAGAAAAAATATTTCGAGGATATCATCGCGCACAAATGAAGTTGCAGCTTTTAAAAGAAAAAAGCTATTACCCAAGTATTCAACTAGATACCGTAAGGGAAAGAAAAAGTTATTACCAAGATAAAGGAACTCAATGGATTGATTCGCTTTATAATAAAGAAGAATTAGAAAAAGCGATACAATCCTATGAATTTATTTTAAGTTGTTTAAGTGCAGAAAGCCGTCAAATCATTGAAAAAGATTTTCTCTATAAAGATAAAAAGGATTGGTGGGTTTTGTATTACTCAAGAAGTACATATTATCGTTTAAAAACAAGAGCGATGGAAGAAGTTTTGTATTATTTTAATTGTTTAGAAAAATCATGAAGTTTAAATAGAAGGCAAATATAAGCCAAAGAAGATAAGGAATGTTTAAATAAAATGCTTTAATATTGATTTCTTTAAAGGTATAAAGCATATAAATGACAGAAATAATTAAGATAATGAGGATTAAAAGGGCTAAAAAATAATTTTGTAAATTAAAGAAAAAGAGTGGCCAGATAAAGTTAACTAATAATTGAAATCCATAAAGAATCAATGCCTTTTCTTTATTAGAAGAATAACTTTGCACAATAAGATAACTTGAAAGACCCATTAAAAGATAAAGAATCGTCCAAACCACAGGAAAAAGCCAGTTAGGTGGAGAAAAAGGAGGTCTATTAAGGTCTTGATAGAGAATCGTTGAATCCATGGTTAGAAAACCGCTTAAGCCACCTATAAGTAAAGGAATTAAAAGACAAAGAATCAATGTTTTTTTATTCATAGTATCACCTAATTAATTATATCCTTAAATCATTTTAATATGCTTCTTGCATATATATTATTGGAAAACATGTGGTATAATAAATTTATCTGTTAGAAAAAGAGGAAAAAGTATGAAATTAGTAAGTTGGAATGTCAATGGAATACGTGCGTGCATGCAAAAAGGATTTTTAGAAAGCTTTAAACAACTTGATGCGGATATCTTTTGCGTACAAGAAACTAAAATGCAAGAAGGACAAGCAAATATTACTATTGAAGGGTATCATCATTATTTAAATAGTGCAGTAAAAAAAGGTTATAGTGGAACACTTATTTATACCAAAAAGAAACCGTTACATGTTTTTTATGGAATGAATAAAGAAGAACATGATCAAGAAGGGCGTTTAATTACTTTAGAATTTGAAGATTATTATGTCGTTACATGTTATACGCCTAATAGTCAAAATGAACTTAAACGTCTTGATTATCGTCAAGTATGGGAAGACGATTTTTTAGCGTATTTATTATCACTTGATAAACCGATTATTTTATGTGGGGATTTGAATGTTGCCCATCAGGAAATTGATTTAAAAAATCCTAAGGCCAATCGAAAAAATGCAGGATTTAGTGATGAAGAACGTGCAAAAATGACACAACTCTTAAGTCATGGTTTTATTGACACTTATCGTTATTTATATCCTGATGTAGAAGGGGTGTATTCTTGGTGGTCTTATCGTTTTAAAGCGAGAGAAAAAAATGCAGGATGGCGTATTGACTATTTTATCGTTAGTGATTGTTTAAAAGATAAAATTCAAGAAGCTACAATTGAAACGACAATTATGGGAAGTGATCATTGTCCAGTGACACTTACAATTGATTTATAGGAGGTGTATTATGCTTATTGAAGCTGTTTATTTATCACCACTTGTTTCTCTTTCAATTATTGCCCTTGTCATTATTTTTTCAATTTTTGGATATTTTTATACAAAAACAAAATATTAAAAATGCGCTATTAAAAGCGCATTTTTTGTCCTAATTGAATACTTCTTGCTAAACGGAAAGCTGCCTTATAAACATTGTCTTTCGCATTTTCTAAAGCTTCATCAATATCACAACAATGATCGACACAACTTTCAATAGTTGTAATACAATCATAAACCTTTCCTATTGGACTACCAATAGAGCCAACAATACAAACTGTTTCAATACCTTGTTTTTTTGCTCGTTTCGCGACACCGGTAGGGACTTTTCCATACATCGATTGATGATCAATACGACCTTCACCACTAATAACAAGATCACAATCTTTAATCACTTCATCAAAATCTACAATATCTAAAACCGTTTCAATACCACTTTGTAAATGCGCTTTTAAAAAAGTCATTAAACCAAAACCTAAACCACCGGCAGCACCAGAGCCAGGAGCAAGGCTATAATCTTCATAGCCTTCTTGAAGACATATCTTTACTAAGTGTAAAAGACCTTGATCTAAAAAGGCAATATCTTCTTTTGTGGCACCTTTTTGTGGACCATAAATAGCACTCGCTCCATCTTTTCCACAAAGAGGATTAGAAACATCACACATAACTATGATTTTTGTTTCTTTGATTCTTGGATCTAGATTTGTAGAATCAATTTTTTCAATAAAAGGAAGATTGGCTGGAATTGGTTCTAAAGCTTCATTATTTTTATCTAAAAAACGTATTCCTAAATGATGCGCCATGCCTAAACCACCATCATTGGTTGCAGAGCCCCCAATACCTAAATAAATTTGACGACATCCACGATTGAGGGCATCTTCAATCAATTCACCTGTTCCAATGGTATTGGCTTTTCTAATTCTTTTTTCTTTGACTAATGGAAGACCAGAAGCACTTGCCATTTCAATAATCGCAAAATCATCGACAAGACCATAACTGGCTTCAATTTCTTCATTGAGAGCATTATGGCAAGCTACTGAAATATATTTTCCATTTAATGATTCAACGATGGCTTGAACGGTTCCTTCACCACCATCAGCCATTGATAAGGTTTTAAAAGAAACATCTTCAAAAACCTCTTTAAATCCTTTTTGAATACATTTAGATACTTCTAAAGAAGATAAACTTCCTTTATAAGAATCACTCGCAATTAATATTTTCATAAAAACCTCCTAAATAACCACATAACGATGAATGTGTAAATAATAAACAATTGCTTCTACTTCATGGTCAGGAAACATTTGTTTCATGATTTTTTTATAATAATACATTTGACCTTGATGAAGTTCTTCTAAAGTTTGTGTAGAACTTTCTTTAGAAAGCGTATCCGTTTTATAATCAATGATTGTTATTTTATCTTCATTGATACATAAAACGTCAAAGATTCCATGAATAATTTGGTTATTTTCATTTAATAAAGAAAATTCTTTTTCTTTATAACAATGTTTACTTTCTAACATCAATTGATAAACATCACTTTCTACAAAGTTTTTTAAATGAACCTTATAATTATTTAATAACTCTTTTGCATCTTCATTAAAAACCTCACGTTGAAGTGTTTTTTCAAATGCTTCTTCAAAATCAAGATTCTTTTGTAAAGGGAATAACTCTAAAAACAAATGAACAAGAGTCCCTCGATCCGTTGCTTTAAAAGAAGAATCTTCGACTTCATCATCTCTTTCAAAATAACGATTTCCATCATCAATAATAGAAGTAACTGCCACGGTTTTATCAAAGTCACCATGACTTTGATAAACAAAAGCCTTATTTTTTAAATAGATTTCTTCATCTTTCTTTTCCTTTAAAGAAGCAGGATAGATATATTCATCAATTGTATGCGTATCAATAATCGATGTATGAAACTTAGAATGACAGGTATTAAGTTGCATTTGTTTTTCTTGATACAATTGTAATTGTAACGCGTTATTTTTTACTTCCGCTAAATCATAACTATTTCTAATCTTTTCATCAAATAAAGAGAAGTCAATACATTGTTGAATAAAATCCGGATGGCGAATCAAAGCAAGCATGATCCAATTCAACATTTGATTTGATTTACGAATCGTTGCTGGTAAAAGATGCTTTGAAGCATCTAAGGCCGAATCAATGACTTGTTTTTGCCATTTTTCAATCATCTTAAGTTCTTTTAAACCGCCTGTTAAAATAAGCTTTTGCGAGGCTCTCGTAAGAGCTACGTAAAGAATACGCATCTCTTCATTAATGGTTTCATTATCAAGAATTGTTGAAAAAATACCACGTAAAGGATGAGGGTATTCAACCAATACATTTTTAAAATCACCTAAATCTTGTTTTTGGTGAGGGTTTAAAATGATTCCTAAATTCTTATCTTGAATTAATGGGGCCTTACCATCTGCAAAGTTGAATTGATGATTCATTTGATTGACAATTACAATAGGAAACTCTAAACCTTTTGATTGATGAATGGTCATAAAAGTCACGGCATCTCCATCACTAGAAAGTGTAGCAGGTTTATAATCAATTCCTAAAGTCATGGTTTGGGTAATTTTTTGTACGATTTGGTAAAGCGAAAGATCTTCGTCTGCTTTCAACATTTCAATAAATAATTGAACATTGGCATAACGTTGTTTTCCATTATAAAGAGAACTAATAAACAAATCATATTCATTTTCTTTAATAAATCTTTCTAAGACTTCATAAACAGGATGATTTTGAGCGTATTCTTGCATTTCATGATAATAGTTTAAAAAGTCAATAGCTTCTTGATCATTTGCTTGTTTTAAAGATTCATACATGGATGTTTTTTCTATTTTATGAAGATACAACCAGTTTTCATCAAAGTGTGTTTTTGTATAATTACCTTTAAGTAAAGAAATCAAAGCTAGATCATCTAAACAATTATCTAAAGCCTTTAAAAAATAAACACAATCAAGAATTTCATTACTTTCAAAAAAACCTTTTGTAAGAACAATAAGATTAGGAATAGAAATGGCATCAAAAACCTTTTTATAAGTAATAAAGTTAGCGACATTTCTCATTAAAACGACAATGTCTTTATAACTGGCTAAACGATTGCCTGTATAAAAATCAAGTTCTAAATGACCCACCATTTCATGAATTCTTTTACCAATCATTTTTGCTTCATATTCAATCATGTCTACTTTTTCTTCTTCGGGTTTTAAAACCAACATGATCTCACTATCAAAACGTTTTTCTTGATCTAAACGATGCATTGCTTGTTGAAGTTTTTCTTCATTATCACACTTTTCTTTTCTTAAAAAGTCATAATTAAGTTGAGCGTGAGGGTCATTGTCATATTCTAAGCCACCATAACGTTGATCCATAATCGCATTGAAAATATAGTTAATACTATCAAGGACAATTTTATTAGAACGATAATTGAATTTTAAATCAATACGTTGATTATTGTCTTTAATGCCATAAGTAAGATACTTTTCATTAAAGATATCTAAATCTGCTTTTCTAAAACGATAAATCGATTGTTTCATATCACCAACCATAAAACGATTAATTTCAGGCGTTTGATAACGTGAAATCAATAAAATTAAGTTTTCTTGAATTTCATTGGTATCTTGATATTCATCAATCATGATTTCATGAAATTGTTTATAAAGCGTTTGAGCAACCCCATTAGATTCACTTAAAAGCTGTAAAGTATATTGTTCCAAATCGTTAAAATCAAGATATGAAAGTGATTTTTTATAAGCTTGGTATTCTTTTTGAAATTCTTTTAAGTATTTTAAATAGATTTTTAAATGATGAGATGAAACCTTTAAGATTTCACTGAGTTCTTCAATAGAAGAAGGCATACACTTTTTATAAGCTTTACTAAAGGTATTCTTTGTTTGATCGAGTAAATCTTTATAGATTTCTTTAATAGAATCATCAACATCTTTATAACTAGCTGCGCGGTGTTTTTCAATTTCAAGTCCCATTGAAAAATACTTTCTTTGGTCAAATAAAGTTTTTAAATTTTGAAAATAACTCTCTAATACTTGATGAGGTGAGGGAAGTTTCTTTGTTTCTTCAAAGTAAAATCCAAGACCATATGTTTGACAATAATCTTCCAGTTTCAAATAACTTTCATAAGCTTCTTGATAAGCTTCATGTAAAACTTTCTTTAAAGGTTTTTCAATAGGGGTTCCTTCAATTGTTTGTTTGTTGATAACACGATCATAAAGATTTGCATCAACTTCTTTTAAATAATCATCAAAATGATAGACTGTATGTGAAAGATTATCTAATTGAAAGAGAATTTCTTTAAAGGAGTCAAATTGATAACCCGTATAGTTTTCTTGATAAAATGTATAGAAATCTTCTTCTTGAACCCATCTTTGTAAACATTGATTCAATATGTTTTCTTTAATAAGTGCCGGATTTTCAATAATTTCAAACTTAGAATCCAAATGGATCATATACCCATATTGACTTAATAAATCACTACAAAAAGAATGAAAGTTTGTAATATAAGTATCATTTAATAAAAGCTTTTGTTTTTCTAAATGATCTCTTAAAGAAGCGTCACAGACTTGAATCCTTTGATCTAGACTTTCTACTAAACGTTGTTTCATTTCTAAGGCAGCTGCTTTAGTAAAAGTCAAAACAAGTAAAGAGTCAACATTGACATGATCATCTTCAATTAATGACATCATACGATTAACTAGAATTTTTGTTTTTCCTGAACCGGCAGGAGCAGAAACAAGAATTGAACTGCCACGACTATAGACCGCTAAATTTTGTTCATCGTTTAAACTTTTATCTTTCTTCATTTTGACCTCCTAATTCAATTTGATGATCTTCGTTATAGAAAATATCGTAATTACAAATGGCTTTATAATGACAAAAACGACAAGGATTGATATGCATATCAATCGTTGGATTATCACTACGTGTTGGATAAATACGAATATCTCCAGAAATCATTTGTTGGTAAAGACCTTGAATGTGTAAAGTGATTTCTTGTAAAAGAGTATTTAATTCATCATGACTAATAATTTTTGCGTTATTATAAGGACTACCATCTTTTTTTAGCTTGACTTGAATAACAGAACTTTCTTGTTCCATATCATGATCAATTTCTAAATACGTATCATCAACACTATAACCATCCATTTTATAAAGCTTAAAAAAGTTTTCAGGATCTTGTTTTTCTAAAATAGACACATCACTTTTAAGCATTCTTTTTTTCGTATTGAAGTATAAAACCGCACCTTTATCATAATTTTTATTTTTTGACAACATTTCTAAATAAATCAACATCTGCATATTAAATCCCAAACGTGCCAATTCTAAATTCAATTCTTTATTCGATGATTTATAATCAATGACTTTTAAATAATTTTGATAGAGATCTACCCGATCAATAAAGCCTTTTAATTCAATATCTTGAATTTGATCATAAACTCTTTCTTCACAAACCGATAATTCAAATAAACCTCTTTGCATTTGTTTAGAAAGAACAAGAATGGTGTTATAAAGATCATCTTCCACAAGTTTTAAAAAGAATTGATTTTTTGGTAAAGTATATTTCTTTTGAAAATGTTCATTTAAATACTTTTGAATACATAAATGAATATCTTTTTTTAAATGATCGAAGTTCTTGGCTTGATTATTATTAAAATAAAAATAATTCTTTTCTAAAACATAATGAACAAGGGTACCAATCTCATTACTTTGTATTTTAGAATCATTGATTTGATCGACTTTCAAGATATATTGTAAGTAATATTTATATGGACATTGATTATAAACTTCTAACTTACTCGCTGAAAGAGGATTATGTTGATAATCGATTTGTAGAGGTAGTACTTGATGATGGGATTGTTTATACGTCAGTATTTGATGATTTAAAACAAGTAGATCTTCATCTTGATTTCCTCGTAAATAATAATCTTCTTTTAAAGCTTGATGAATAAGGTCATGCTTTTTAAAAGCAGGTATCTCAAAGAGTTTTGTTAGTTTTTTGATAATGGATGAAACAACCAAATCCCCACCATTTAAATCTCTCAAAGCATAACTTAAAACTATTTTTTCATGATGAGATGAAAAAAGATGTTTTAAATCATTTTGATGTTCTTTCAAGGCATCATAGGTCGTTGGATAATTGATGGCGAGTGCTTCTTGATTTAAAAGTAAATGCGTATTTTTAAATTCTTGAGGGATAATCGTTTCATTGAGTCCTAGACAATAGACATATTGAATTCCTAAAAGCTCACTATAGGGTTGATTATAATTTAAAAGATAGATACTATCATAACTTTCTTTAATAAAATGATTCTTAGATGAAAACATTTCTTCAAGTAAATTCATATATTCTTTTAAAGAAAGACTTTCGTTTCCTAATAAATCAATACTTGAAAGAAAAGCATAAACTTCTTCTGATTTATTAAAAGAGGCTTCTATGAAATTCCTTAAAGAAACGGAGAAAGTTGTAAGATCAACTCCTTGAATCTTTAATACAGCTTTTTTTAGATTATTATAAGCTTCATCATCAATAAAACCTTGTGATTTATATTTGTTTTTTAAATAAGAAACATATTGAAAATCTTGAAAACCTTGTAACTGATAAGAGCTTAAAGCATCAAGTAGATCTTCTTCTTTATGATTTAGAACATAACGTAAAAGCATTCTCACAGTTTGAAAAGTTTTATTAACAAGAGTTTCTTTTTTATTATAAGCAAAACCAAACTGATCAAGAATACGGCATAAGTGACGGTAATAATCTTCATTTGGATAATAGATTGCAAAATTACGTAAAGCATGATTTGAAAGCAACGTATTGATATCAAAAACCACTTGTTTGACTTCCTCTTGAATCGTTGATGCTTTTAAGAGTTGATAAGGATGTAAAAACGTACTTTTTTCTTGTAAAGAATCAAAGAGATGATTTGTGGCATAACCGGTATAATCATCTATTTTATTTTCTTGATTGTCTTGATAAAGAAAGACATGACCAAATTGATCAAGTTTTTGGATGATTTCTTGATTTTTTGAAAATTTACTTTGATTGGTTAGAAAATAATAGTAATCTTGACATTTTTCATCAATTAACGAAAGAATAAGATCATGAACTAAGAAATGTTTTTGATCAAATTGTTGGTATAAATGAAAAAGTGTCTTGATTTTATTTTGTGAAAGACATGGTAAATCTTTATCGGTTTCTTTTAAAGAATAGAGATAAAAGTTTTTAAAGATTTCTAAAATCTCTTTAGCTGTTAAAACATGATTAAGACTATGATGAAATAAAGAAGAAGGATCTTCTTTATTGAGTTTCATGATTTCTAAGATATTTTCTAAATTGGTTTTTTGTTTAAAATCTTGATGATATTTTTGAAGAAGCTTTTGATAAAACGTTGAAAGCGTTATGATTTCAATATTAAAGAGTGCTTTTGTTTGTTTTAAAAAGATTTCTTCATAATATTTAGGATCATCAACGATAATATAATGAATATCAAAAGGATTTTCTTTTGCAGATGTAAGACAATCATTGATGATTTGTTTCATTGTTGAACTATAGTGATTTGAGTTATAAATATGCATAATGTCACCTCTTGCTTTATTTTATCATAGATAGCTTTAAATATTTAGTGAAAACCTTTATTAAAAGGATAAAATAGGGTGTTAAAAAAGAACTGCAGAGCAGTTCTAAATTTTTTCCACTTCATCAAGCCATATTTGAACATTGGCATCACTTGGCATACGCCAATCTCCACGAGGGGATAAGGCAACCGAACCAACTTTTGGACCATCAGGAATACAGCTACGTTTAAATTGTTGGCTGAAGAAACGCCAGTAGAATAAGCGTAACCATTTTTTGATCGTTTCTTTATCGTACTTGTCTTTAAAGGCAAGTTTTGTCTTTTTGTAAAGTTTACGTGGTTCATCACCAAAACGCACCATATGATAAATAAAGAAATCATGAAGTTCATAAGGACCTACGATATCTTCTGTTTTTTGAACGATTTTATCATCTTCTTGAGGAAGAAGTTCAGGAGATACAGGGGTATCTAAAACATCTTGTAAAATTGTTTCAAGAACTTGTCCTTGATAAAGCGATGAAACATAATCAACAAGATAACGAACAAGTGTTTTTGGAACAGAAACGTTTACGGCATACATTGACATATGATCTCCATTATATGTCGACCAACCTAAAGCCACTTCACTTAAATCACCGGTTCCAATTACAAGTCCACCAATTTGATTAGCTTTATTCATTAAGATTTCTGTACGTTCACGGGCTTGAACATTTTCATAAGTAACATCATGAACATTTTCATCTTGATCAATGTTTTTAAATTGCATTCTTACTACATCAGCGATATTAACAGTTTGACTTGTAACACCTAATTCTTCCATAAGACCTAAAGCGTTATTTTTTGTACGCGATGTTGTGCCAAAACATGGCATAGTAATCGCATAGATATTCTTTTTATCATAACCAAGTTTGTCAAAAGCCATGACACACACAAGAAGGGCAAGGGTTGAATCTAAGCCACCAGAAATACCAATAACAACTTTATCAATATGTGTTGCTTTAAGTCTTTGCATTAAACCTCGTGTTTGAATTTCAAATACTTCTTTACAACGTAATTCTCTTAATTTTGGATTACTTGGTACAAAAGGATGAGGATCGTAATAATGATTTGTTTCGATATCAATCAAATCCATATCAAAATAGACATAATCATAGTCATGATGTGATTGATAAGTTGTCATTTTTCTTCTTTCACTAACAAGCTTTTCTACATCTAAATCTCCATAAATGATTTCAGCATCAAAGCCAGTACTTTCATTTACAATCGTTCCATTTTCACAAATTAAATGATGACCAGAGAAAACCACATCCGTTGTACTTTCACCACTTCCTGCATTACTATAAACATAACCAGAAACAAGTTTTGCAGATTGCATTGAAACAAGGTTTCGACGGTAATCTTTTTTAGCTGTTAATTCATTACTTGCAGATGTATTACAAATAACAGTTGCCCCATTTAAAGCAAGTTCATTACTTGGCGCATTAGGAAGCCATAAATCTTCACAAATTTCGACTCCTAAAGTAAAACTTGGTAGATTTTGACAAGCAAAAACCACTTTACGTCCAAATAAAACGATTTGTCCAAAGAGTTCAATTTCAATATTATCTTCAAAACAAGGTGTAAAACGTCTTCCTTCGTAATATTCATTATAGTTTGGAATATGATATTTAGGGACGATTCCTAAAATATTTCCATCATATAAAACTGCAGAAACATTATATAAATTGTTTTGATAATGGAAAGGTAAACCAATAACAACAATTTGTTGGTGTCCTTTTGTATCTTTCATGATTTCTTCTAATTGAACAAGACATTCATTTAAAAGACGATTTTGTAAGAAAAGATCTTCTAACGTATACCCACTTAAAACAAGCTCAGGGAAAACAACCACTTGCGCTTTCTTTTCACGGGTTTCTTTTAAGACTTTTTTGATTTCACTAGCATTATGTTTTACATTGCCAATAAGTGTATCAATCGATGCACTAGCAACTCTTATATATCCATCTTTCATAAAATTCCTCCATTTGACCCTATTATAACAAAAACATAATTATTTTAGCATATCATTATGCAAAATATTCAAAATCTTTATAATAAAAGAAAAGGAGAGATTTATGAATACAATACTTTATCCATTACTTGGAACTTTATTTACCTTTTTAATGACAGCTTTAGGAAGTGCACTTGTCTTTTTCTTTAAAGATGAGGTCAAATCCTTTTATCAACAACTCTTTTTAGGGTTTGCGGCAGGAATTATGATTGCTGCCTCTGTTTGGTCGTTACTGATTCCTTCTCAGGAAATGGCTGAGGCAAATGGACAAAACAGTGCGCTTATTTTAGGCGGTGGTTTTATTGTTGGAGCGCTCTTTTTACTTTTTTTAGATCATGTGATTCCTCACCAACACTTAAATGAAGATAAACCTGAAGGGCCAAAAAGTATGTTAGGAAAAAATACGATGCTTGTTTTAGCGGTAACTCTTCATAATATTCCTGAAGGTTTTGCGGTAGGCTTGACTTTTGCGATTGCGGCAAGCAATTCAAGTATTACCCTTGCTTCTGCTTTTGCCTTAGCACTAGGAATTGGGCTTCAAAACTTACCAGAAGGTGCAGCTATCTCGCTTCCTTTAAAACAAGGAGGAATGTCACGTACAAAGGCTTTTGTTTATGGAAGTCTTTCAGGAATTGTTGAACCCATTGCTGGGGTCATTGCAGGATTTACGATACATATTATGCAAACCATTTTGCCTGTTTGTTTATCTTTTGCGGCAGGGGCAATGATGTATGTCGTGGTAGAAGAACTCATTCCTGAAGCACAACTTGGTAAACATAGTCATGTTGGAACTTTTGGGGTTTTAAGTGGTTTTGTGATCATGATGTTGATGGATATTTTTTTAGGATAAGAGGGGATTACAATGTTTTATTTTCTATTTATGATTTTGATGTTTTATATTTTTGGAAAATTATTTTTCTTTGGTTTAAAGGCAGCTTGGGGACTTTCAAAATTTGTCTTAACGATTATTTTATTGCCAATTACCTTAATGGTGATGGTTTCAGCTGGTTTACTTTATCTTGCCTTTATTTTATTGATTGTTGTAGGAATTATGAGCTTTTTTAAAACAAATATCTAAATGTCAACTATCAGTTGACAAAACGAAAAGTAGAGTTGGTAGTGCTTTTTGAATAATTAGTCTATGATAGAAACAGGAGGGAAGTTATGAACTTATCAGAAAAAATAATGACATTAAGAAAAAAACAAGGATGGTCACAAGAAGAATTGGCGAGTCGTTTGAACATCTCAAGACAGTCCGTCTCGAAATGGGAATCTGGTCAATCACTACCTGATATCGATAAGATTATTTTACTTAGCCAATTGTTTCAAGTAACGACAGATTATCTTTTATTAGATCAAGAAAATGAAGAACACACACAAACTGGAAATTTATTTATCTTTAGTACAAGTACAAGAATATTTAGCTCTTAGAAAACAATCATCTTTAAAAATTGCCTTCGCTACTTTTTTATGTGTGATTTCGCCAATACCGTTAATTGGACTTTCAACATTAAGTCAATATCAACAATTTCATATAACAGAAAATTTAGCCATAAGTATAGGACTTAGTTTTTTAATTATTTGTATCACAATTGCGGTCATTCTTTTTTGTTTATGTGCTTTTAAAGTAAAAAAATATGAATTTTTAGAAAAAGATGATTTTTCTCTTGAAAATGGTGTTAAAGAATATGTTTTTAAAGAAAAAGAGTCTTATCAAGATTACTATCATCGCTATCAAATTATAGGAATTGCCTTATGTATTTTATCTGTTTTACCTATTTTTATCTTTTTAAATTATGAGTTTTTAGAAAGTATTGCAGTATGTATTTTATTATTCTTTGTAAGTATTGGTTGTTTTTTTCTTGTTTTAGCGGGAACGTATCAAAATGCTTTAGATAAGATTCTACAAATAGGGGATTATACACCCAAACAAAAAAAGAATAATCTTTTAAAATCAAAAATCAGTACCATTTATTGGCTTGTTGTGACCGCTATTTTTCTTTATTATACCTTTGGTAAAAATGGTAATGGACAAATGCAATATAGTTGGATTATTTGGGCCATTGCAGGTGTTTTATTTGGTGTTGTGATGATTGTTATAGATTTAATCAATAAAAGAAGGAATTAAGATGCAAACAATAGGATTGATTATTTTATTTGTTTTCTATCTTTGTTATTTCATGAAGATGTTTCAACAAAGAAAACAAGGAATACAAACAGATCATATGGAAAAGGAAAGCAAGGTATCCAAAAGAAAATAGAAATACTTATGAAAACGGCGACAATTTTTACATTTATCGTAGAAATCATCAGTATTTATTTCAATACCACAATGTTTCCCATGATTATTAGAATAATAGGAGTGGTACTAGGAATATGTGGGGATATTATTTTTATCATTTCTGTTTTAACGATGAAAGAAAGCTGGCGTGCTGGAGTAAGTTATGAAGAAAAAACAGATTTGATTACAAGTGGTATTTATCAAATCAGTCGAAATCCTGCCTTTTTAGGCTTTGATCTTGTTTATGTAGGAATTGGTTTTATGTTTTTTAATTTCTATTTAGGTGTTCTTTCATTTTTAGCGATGATTATGTTTCATCTTCAAATTAAATATGTAGAAGAACCTTTTTTAAAACAAGAATTCAAAGAACAATACTTTCAATATTATCAACAAGTTAATCGTTATATAGGAAAAAGGACAAGTTTTAAATGACTTGTCCTTTATACATTTTCTTCAATAAAATGTTCATATTGATTCCAATATTTTTGATAAATACGTTTCTTTCCATCAAGGTTTATTTGATACATTCTAAAAATAACAGGAATATTTTTAGGCATGACGACTTCTTTATAGGAATAACAGTAATGCATCCCTATTTTTTTCATAACATTGCCACTATGGATATTTTTTATATCATGGGTAGCTGTAATGTAACAAATCCCATCTTTTTTTGCATGTTTTATTACAGCTTCAGCTGCTTCACTGACAATACCTTGATGCCAATATTCTTTTTTTAGACCATAGCCTAAATCATGACTTTCATCTAAATCAATATTGACATAACCAATTGGAAGATTGTTTTCTTTTAAACAAATAGCATAAGCGTATCCTTGTTCTTTTTGATAAATAGAAACATATCTTTCTTGATAGAAGATTTTGGCTTCTTCTAGATTCTTTAATGGAAACCAAGGGAGAAAACGATTGACTTCTTTATCAGAAAGGATTTCATACAAAGCTTCTATGTCATTTTCATTAAATTTTCTTAAAATGAGTCTTTGTGTTTTTAAAGTTGGGGTATTCATACAGCCTCCTTACATTTTTGTTGAAGTTTTCTACCAATAGTCAACCACATAGTAATATAACAAGCGCCTCCACCAATAAAGTTACTGATAGCTTCGGCAATAAAGACACCATTAATACCAATAAATTTTGGTAAGATAACAGTTAATGGGGCAACAATGATTACTTTTCTAAAAATTGAAAAGAAAATGGCTTGTTTTGATTTTCCTAAACCAACGGCAGCGGATTGTCCGACCATTTGGAAAGTCATCATAAAGAATCCAAAGAAATAAAGATGTAAAGAAGTCACGCCATGGCTAATGATCTCTTGATTATGCGTAAAGATTTGAATAAAAAATTCAGGGAATAGGGTAATGGCAAGCCATATCACAAACATCATTATAAAAGAAACAATTGTGACAAACTTAATTCCTGATAAAACACGTTTATATTCCTTTGCTCCATAGTTATATCCTAATACGGGTTGACAGGCATTTGCCATTCCTTGACCGGGTAATTGAGCAATTTCACGAATGGAATTGATAATTGTCATGATAGCAATATAAAGATCTCCCCCATAAGTTTGTAAAGTAGAATTACAAACAATTGTGACAATAGAATTAGTAATACCCATCATAAAACCAGCAGTTCCAAGTGAAAAAATACGTTTTACATAATAGAAATTAAGTTTAAAATATTTCTTTTTAAGTTTTAAAATAGTTTTTTTACCTGTTAAAAATTGTAAGGTCCATAAAGCAGAAATACCTTGTGAAATAATAGTTGCAATCGCTGCACCTTTAACATTCATATGTAAAACAAAGATAAATAGAGGATCTAAAATAATATTCAAAACAGCACCAATAAGAACTGTCATCATTCCTACTTTCGCAAAACCTTGACTATTAATAAAACTATTCATCCCTAAACTTACTAAAACAAAAATTGTCCCAATTAAATAGATTGATAAATAATCTAAAGCATAACTAATAGTATGTTTACTAGCACCAAAAGCCCATAAGATATCTTCTCTAAAAATAAAACCAATAACAGTAAGCAAAATTCCAAAAATGACAAGCAATGAAAAAGAATTACCCATAATTTCTTCTGCTTCGTCATTTTTACCTTGACCTCTTGCAATTGAACAAAGAGGGGAACCACCCATGCCAAAAAGATTCGCAAAAGCCATGACAATAGAAATAATTGGTAAACAGATTCCTAGACCACCCATGGCAAGGGTGGCTACATGGGGAATACGTCCAATATAAATACGATCGATGACATTGTATAAAACATTAATGAGTTGAGCGACAATCATTGGCCCAGCAATGGACATAATATGTTTAGGAATACTTCCTATCGCAAAGTTATTTTGTGTTTCCATATGTATCCTCCTTTTCTAACGAACCATTTATTTTTTTCAACATATCAATCATTTCTTTTTGTTGTTTTTTGGAAAGACTTTGTAAAAGAACTTGATTACTTTCTTGACAAATTTGTTTGACAAGTTGTGTTTTTTCTTTTCCTAAAGGTGTTAAATGAATTTGAATAGAACGTTTATCATGATTTTGATTTTTCTTTTCAATATAATTCATCTTTTCCATTTTATTGAGTAAAGAAGTTGTTGTTGATTTATCCACAATACATAACTTTCCTATTTCTTTAGGAGTAAGAGGTCCATATTCATCTAGACATTGTAAAATTTTACTTTGTCCTGGTAAAACATCAATTTGAATCGTTCTTTGATTGATCCATCTTTTTTGATGATTAAAACATTTAAGTAATTGAAAATGAAATTGTGCTTCTAACATAAGTACCTCCTATATAGTTTGAATTCAAACTATATTTTATACTTCTTTTTTTAGAAGTCAAGACTATGTTATAATAATTCAAACGGGGGAAATATGTATGAAAAAGATAATGATAATACTTTCAACATTTATAATAATCACTTTATTATTTACAGGAAGCTGTTATGCTCGCGCTGGGGGAGGCGGAGGTTCTGGAAGTAGTGGTGGAGGAGGCTCTTCAAGTTCTGGAGGCAATAGTTATCATGATCATTATTATGGAAGAAGAGGACGTTCAAATCCTATAGAAAGCATTATTATCACAGGTGTGGCTGTTTCGGGAATTTATGGATTAAATGCTTATCAAAGAAGACGAAAAGCACATTTGCTTCATCAAAGGACTAAAAAACAACTGGATATTTTAGATGATGAAGATGTTTTTTGGAATGAAGAAAGAATAAAAAAAGAAGTCAAACGTAATTATTTCATTATTCAAGAAGCTTGGTCAAAAAAAGATTTAGAAACTTTAAAAGATTATTTAACGCCACAACTATTCGATGCTTGGCAAACAAAGATGAACTGGTATGAGTTTCAAGGGAAAAGAAATGAACTTACAAATATAAAACTTATAAAGCAACATGTCGTTAATGTTTATGATAGTGAAAATGATGATGAAGATTATTTTTGGGTCTATATTGAAGGAATGATGGATGATCTAACAATTGATGATCAAAATCAAGTGATTGAAAGTTATGATGGTGTTTTTGTGGAATATTGGAAATTTAAAAGATCAGGAAAATGTATTTTATTAGATGAAATTAGACAACAAGATGAATATGAAAATTAGAGGAAATAAAAGATGAATAAGAAAACAAAAATAATTGGAATTATAGGGATAAGTGTTCTTTTAGGAGCTTTTGTTTTGGGGCGTGTAAAAGAAAAAGTAGATGATTTTAATCAAAGTCCTACAAAACAAATGTGGGATCTTTATAAGGTAAGTGAAAAGATTTCTCAAACACCTTTAAAAGAACTCTTAAACCAAGAAATAACCGACACAACCATTGATGAAGTATATCTTCGTTTATGTGATTTATGTGAAGATGGTTATAAACTGAATCAAATCAATGAATATCAAAGAAATTTCTGGCTTGTTTATAATTTTAATGGAGAAACAGGAAATGGTGGTATTGAACAATTTCTTTATAATTGTCATGATCAAATTGATATTACACTACAAACTTTACAAGATGTCCATTTGGAAAACAGTATACGTTATTTAGCTGAGTCAAAAGAGATTTATCCTGAAAAAATAGAAATGTATAGTAATGATGAAATTACAGAAAAACTCAATCAAAAAGATGATACTTATTATGATGAAAGTGAAAAGGAATGTTATGCATTCTTATTTCAATATTTAAAAGAAAATAAAGAATATTTTATGAAAGAAAGTTAATAGGAAATGAAAGATTATATTATTAGAAAAGCAAACGAAACAGATCTAGAAGCTATTTCAACGATTTATGAAAAAATTCATGATTTAGAAGAAAAAGGAAAACAAACAATTGGCTGGATAAGAAATGTCTATCCAACGAAACAAACAGCAAGTGATGCTATCAAAAGAAAAGAGATGTTTGTTTTGGAGAAAAGGGATAAAGTCATGGCTTCAGCAATCCTCAATCAACAACAAGTCGATGCTTATAAAAATGGAAAGTGGCATAATCAAGTTCAAGATGAAGATGTTTGTGTCTTACATACATTAGTGATTTCACCTGATATTTCAGGGAAAGGTTATGGGAAAATCTTTGTCAAGTTTTATGAAGAATATGCAAGAAAAATGGGATGGAATGAACTAAGAATGGATACAAATGAAAGAAATCAAATTGCCCGTTCTTTGTATAAAAAATTAGGTTATCAAGAAATTGGAATTGTCCCAACGGTGTTTAATGGCATACCAGATGTCAATTTAGTGCTTTTAGAAAAGTATTTAAATAAATAATTGTGATTCAAAAAGAAGTTGTTATAATAGATTTAATAAACAATATGTTTATTTTCAAAATAATGTGAGGTGAAAAATTATTATCATATCAATTTGAAAGGAGACTATAAAATGACAAAACAAATAATTGATATCCACTCACATTTTTTAACACCTGAATATCTTACGATGTTAGATCAACATCAAGCTTTATTAGAAGATGGGTTCCCACTTCCTCAATATAATCATCAAGACCATCTTAAATTAATGAAAGATTGTTCTATTGAATGGACTTTACTTTCTATTTCTTCACCACATCCTTATTTTAAAGAAAGTGAAGAAGAATCATTAAAGATGTGTCGGCATCTTAATGAAAAAATGGCTCAACTAAAAAAAGATGATCCTAAACATTTTGGTTTTCAAGCCTGCCTGCCACTTCCAAATGTGGATGCTGCAATACAAGAAGCTATTTATACTTTAGACATTTTAAAAGCAGAGGGTATTAACTTTCCTAGTAATAGTCGAGGACTTTACTTAGGAGATCCAAAGCTAGAACCTTTGATGGAAGAATTGAATAAACGCCATGCTCTTTGTAATATTCATCCACATCGTCCTGAACCTATCAATGAAGATGTTTTTACTGCAGGACCTGTTCCTTTATTTGAATTTATCGCTGATACGACGCGTGCGATCTTAAATTTAATAGGAAACGATGTTATTTTACGTTATCCAAATATTACCTGGATCATTCCTCATTGTGGCTCTTTTTTACCAAATATTTATGAGCGTTTTATTGGAATGTCAAAAATATTAATACCACAAAAAATGATGAAGGAAGTAGATGTTGAAGCAAGCTTTAAAAAGCTTTATTTTGATATAGCCGGTAATCCTGCACCACAACTTTTAAAATGGTTACTTACAATTACAACCCCAGATCATATAATGTATGGAAGCGATTTTCCATTTACGCCTGCAAAACAAATTGAAACAAATCTAGAGACATTAGTGAAGATGTTAGATGAAGAGGATTTAAAATCGTATAAAGAAATGATTTTATTTAAAAATGCGCAACAATTGTTTTTTAAAAGCGACTCAAAATGAGTCGTTTTTAAAATAGAGAAGCATTTGTTCGATTGCTTTTAAATTATCATTTTTGTTTTTTTCTATGATCCAAGTTTCATTATGGTAAGGAATAATAATTTTATTGATTTTTAAAGAAGCATTTTTTAAATAAGATGAAGGAATTTGTACAAGTTGATTTCCTTTGCGGTCATAAAAAGTTAATCCTGATTGCCAATAGGCAAGTAAATACATTTTATGGACTCTTTTATAAGTGATATAAAGTAGTAAAATGATTAAAATGTAACATAAAGCAACCATATCAAAATGATATACTTGTAATTGAATGAAAATGCATAATAATAAAACAGCTATTAAAATAGGTGATACCAATAAAAAAGCATAAGCTTGATAATAACCGGATACAAAAAGATGAGGTTTATTATAGATAGCTTCTTCTTGTTGTATCTTTTTATGAGTTGTTTTGGTAATTATTTTTTCTGTTTGTTTTTCAATTGATTTAGTTATTAATTCTTGAATTATATGATTGAACATAAAATCACCTCATCTATAAAGTAACATAAAAATAACTTGATAAAAATAATGAAAGAGGTTACATTTATATATTTTTTATGTTATTGTAAGAAACGGAGGAAATTTTATGGATTATGAATTATTAGAAAAAGCGGCCATGACAAAATATGAAATGTCAAAGAATGATCCGTTTCGTTTTTTTATAAGAAGTATTGTGGCAGGACTTTATTTAGGACTTGCGACCATCTTATCTTATACGTTAGCGGTTTTACTTGTAGAACATCATGTTATTGCGGCCAAGATTGCTTTTGCGGGAGCTTTTGGAATTGGGTTAGTAATTATTGTTTTGCTTGGATCAGAGTTGTTTACGGGAAATTGTTTTACGACGATGTTTCCGGTTTATCATAAAAAATTAAGATTTTTAGAGATTTTACCAATGTGGGGAATTTGTTATGTAGGAAACTTTGTGGGTATTGCCTTGATTTGTTTTTTATTTATTAAAAGTGGTGTCAATCATGAAGCAATGAATCAATACCTTGCAAACGTCGTTTCAAATAAATTAAGTTTTGATTGTTTAGAACTTTTTATTAAAGGAATTTTATGTAACTTTATTGTTTGTGCAGCAGCTTTTGTCGGCATGAAATTGAAAGAGGAAACCGCTAAAACATTTATTATGATGATTATTGTCATGACTTTTGTTTTACCAGGATTTGAACATAGTATTGCGAATATGGGAACTTTTTCTATGACCTTTACTGCTCTTGGTACAGGAATTTCTTGGAGTGGGGTAGGATTACATATGGTCTTATCAACATTAGGAAATATTATAGGTGGAAGTGTTCTCCTTGGCTTACCTATCTATTTAATGATTCGACCAAAAAAATCTAGCAAATAAGCTAGATTTTTTTAATGTCTTGATAATTAATCAATTCAATATTTTTTATCATTTCTTTGACTTTTTGACTACATAAGATGTCTAATTCATGAGCGCGTTTTAAATTATAAGAAGATATTTGGTATAGTTTCCAATCAATCATAGCTGGATGACACATCAATTCATAATTTTCAACTTCTTTATGTAAAATCGTATCAATCATTTCAAAGGTGGCATCTTGATTATAGAAAAGTTCTTCAAAATAAACCGGTTCAAAATCTTTTTGTAAGTGTGTTTCTTGACGAATTGGAAGATCGTATTCATGAGCAAGTTTTAAAACGACATCTCTATTGCTTTTAAGTAAATGGACATGATGATGAGAATCTAAGTGGGTTGGCTTATGTCCCATAATGTCTATAAACTTTTCAATTTGAGCTTTCCATTCTTGATACAGTTCTTCTTGTAATACAATCGCTTCTCGATTTTTATAAGTATCTCTTGATTTGAAATTTCCTTTGTCATCAACAAAGCTAACTTTCGTTAAAGGACTTCCTACGGTAATATTTAAATGAACACCTAAACCTAAATGAGGATAGGCTTTTGTCATTTCTAAATAGTTTTCAATATTTTCCATATTCATCATACAGGTTGTTGAAGTTAAAATACCCTCTCTATGCGCTTTTAAAATACCTAAACATACACCTTCTGATAACCCAAAATCATCCGCGTTAACAATTAATTTTTTAATCATAACGAACCTCCTAAAGATATTATAAAGAAAATAAGTGAACTATGATACAAAAAATGCTAAAATACATACAAAGAAAGTGAGATGAAAATATGAAAGAACTCATAGTAGCGACAACCAATCAAGGAAAAGTTAAAGAAATTCAAGCAATGTTGAAAGATTTAAACATCGAAGTTAAATCTTTAAAAGATGTTTATGATGAAGTACCTGACATTGTTGAAGATGGAAAGACTTTCAAAGAAAATGCTTTGATCAAAGCTCAATATGTTGCTAATGATTTACATAAAATTGTTTTAGCCGATGATAGTGGTATTGAAATTGATGCTTTTGGAAAATTACCAGGAATCTATTCAGCACGTTTTTTAGGAAAAGATACCCCTTATCCTGTTATCAATCAAGCTATCATTGATGCTGTTGCAGGAAAAGAAAGAACATGCCGCTTTGTATGTGCTTTAGCCTTATGCATCCCAGATCAAGAACCTATCTTAATTCAAGAAACTTTTGAAGGAGAAATCAATGATCATATTGCCGGTGTCAATGGATTTGGCTATGATCCTATTTTCTATTTCCCACCTTGTCAAAAAACAAGTGCCGAAATGACTTTAGAAGAAAAAAATAAGTACTCACATCGTGCCAAAGCACTTAAAAAATTATATACTATTTTAAAAGAATTATAGAAGGAGATAAAAATGAACCATATTGTATTAGTACATCCAGCAATTCCTCAAAATACTGGAAATATCATGAGAACATGTGTGGCAACCAACACAGCGCTACATATTATTAAACCAATGTCATTTGATTTAGATGATAAAAAAATGAAAAGAGCAGGACTTGATTATATTAAAGATCTAGATTTACATGTCTATGAATCTTATGAAGAATTCAAAGCGAAAAACCCAGGAGAATATCATTTCTTTACGCGTTATTCAAAACTTTGTTATACCGATCAAGATTATAGTGATAGCTCTAAGGAACATTATTTATTCTTTGGACATGAACATGATGGCATTCCTAAAGAAATTTTAAAAGAAAATTTAGATCGTTGCGTCCGCATCCCTATGTCTGATAAAGTAAGAAGTCTTAATTTATCCAACTGTGCTGCTCTTACGATTTATGAAGTCTTAAGACAACAGGATTATCCAAACCTTTCTAAAGTAGAAGTACAAAAAGGTGAAGAATTTTTATATGAGTTATAGTAAAAAAGATATACTGACAAGTATATCTTTCATGCTATTTATCATTTCTTTTGCGATTGTCTTTGTTGTCTTTTTTAAACCACTTTATTATTTTGATATTCATCATTTAAAACTTGTTGAAAATACCCATTATACGTACCAACAAATAAAAGAAAACTATCAAATCTTAATTCATTATCAATCCATCTTTTATCAAGGAAAGCTTGTTTTTAAAGATTTTATTATGTCAAAGGGTGGACGTATTCATTTCGAAGAAGTAAAACGTATTTTTGAAGTGATTCAAGTTATCTGTCTGCTTACTTTTTGTACAACTTCTATTTTGATTTATAAACAAATCAAACAAAAAGAATATCGTTTTTTTAAACTAACAGCCATTTTAACGATTGTTATTCCTTTGATTTTAGGTTTCTTTGCCTTTATTGATTTTGATCGTTTATTTATTACTTTTCATCAACTTGTTTTTAGTAATGATTATTGGCTTTTTAATCCAAGCCTTGATCCAATTATTAATATTTTACCTGAAAGTTTCTTTATGCATTGTTTTATACTGATTGTTTTTATTGTTTTACTTAGCGCATTTATTTGTTATAAAATTTATCAACATTATCAAAAAAAGATTCTAACTATTGATAATCATGAATCGTATATTCTTTGATTTGATTATATTTTTTATAACGCAATGTTTTAAAAAACATATAAATAAATAAAAGAAGATGAATAAGACTGATACTTAAATAAATAAGATTTTGATATTGAAAGTATAAATAGTAAAAAAGACAAATAATGATTAAATCAACAACATAACAATAAAAAGGAATCTGGCTTGAAAAAAGTTTTGCTTTTTTAAGCATCTTTAAAAGCTTCGTACGATCAATTAATAAAATATCATTGACAGAAGCAAGCTGATAAGCAGCTTCTGTAAAATAAGAATTCGTAATGACAATTGCACGATCTAAATGATAGTAAGAAATGCCGCCATAAGCTTGTTGAATGGCGTTTACACCAATGTTCTTTTGATATCTTTTACATTGAAAGCCATAAGAAACATGATTCTTTTTTGCTAGAAGATCAATACCATAATCACCACTTGCTTGAGTGATTTTAACGGAATGATAACCACTTTTAATCAAAAGTTTTTGAATCACTAATTCAAATTCAAATCCTGTAAGTTGATCAATTTTATTTTCATCGATATGTAAACAAAAAATATTTTTATAAAATTGGAAAGTCCAATGAATAAGTGTTTTTAAAAACCAATATGGATATAAAAGACAAATTTTATAAATAAAAGACATAAATTCACCTCTTCGTGATTATAACATAAGGAGTATTCTATGAAAAAATTTCTTTTAAAAATAATCATTATTTTCTTAATTATTGTTACTGGGTTTGGTGGCTATTATGGTTATTTAGGCTATCAAATCTATCAAGATAAAATAGAAGAACAATCGGGTGTTTTACAGTTGATGTAAAGCTTTATAGATCATACAAATAAAAAGAGT
>JAUNWT010000076.1 GCA_030540195.1 Bacillota bacterium
TGTTTTTAAGTCGTCTTTTTTTTCGTAAAAATGTTGATTTTATTTATACACTTTCTCTCCTATTCAGTAAATAAAATTTTTAAAACATCTTCTAATCCATTATCTAAAATAGATTTACAAACAATATTTGCTTTTTCTTTTAAAACATCACAACCATTTCCCATCGCAACACCTACACGACAAAATTCAATCATTTCTAAATCATTTTCACCATCACCAAAAGCATAGGTTGCATCTTGATCTAAATGATAATAATCTAGGACTTTTTGGATACCTGTTGCTTTTGAAATTGTTGGTGAATAGAATTCAAAGGCATTATCACTACCATGTTCATCAAAATTAACGACATAACCAAAATCATTTTTAATATAGTTTTCAATCTTTTCACGATCTTTATTTGTAACATTCGCTTCTATTTTAATAGCTCTTTTTAATACTTCATCACGATCAAATTCAGTCGTAAATAAATCTCCAAAATGACCATTTTGGACAAAGAAGTTATAAAGTACTTTATAAGAAGGATCAATGTATAAATGATTCGCTGTCGCAATCATATAATCACAATGAAGTTCTTCTAACATATTAGCTGTCTTTAAACATAACTTATAATCCATTCTATTTTCATAAATAGATTGTCCATCAATTTCAACATATCCACCATTATTTAAAATATAACCATCAAAAGTACCATCCCACCACTTTTGATCTAACATGGCTTTAGGACGCCCACTACAAATAAAGAGTTTATGTCCTTGTTCCTTTAATCTTTTTAATTCATTTTGTACACCTTGAGGAATTTCTTGAATTCCTCCATAAGACCATATTAATGTTCCATCAATATCAAAAAATAATACCTTTTGTTTCATAACGTTTCTCCTTTATAAGATTATATCACAAAGCAATAATCAATAATTTTCACAAAAAGAAAATAGACAAATAAGGAAGAAAGTACGCAAGATAGTACGTAAGATAAAATTGTTTTTTTTATTTAATAATGTATAATATAGAAATAAAATACGTAAGATAATACGTAAGAAAAGGAGAAGTTAGATAATGAGCTATCAACCACCTTATAAAATCACCAATACAATATTATCCTATGTATCTTCTATTTCTGAAAAAATAGGAAATATTTCAGCAACCCATAATTTAGAATCAAAACCACATTTACGAAGAAATAATCGTATTAGATCGATTCATTCTTCTTTAAAAATAGAAGCTAATTCTTTATCACTTGAACAAGTAAGAGATGTTATAAATGGCAAAATGGTTTTAGGTAAACAAAAAGAAATTCAAGAAGTAAAAAATGCCTTTGATGCTTATGAAAGAATAAATGAAATAGATCCTTATAGTATTGAAGACTTAAAAAAAACTCATGGTATTATGACAAAATATGTTGTTGATATATCAGGAGAGTTTCGTAATAGTGATGAAGGTATTTTTGATGATCAAGGAAATTGTATTTTTATTGCACCACCACCATATCTTGTATCGTCACTTATGAATGATTTATTTAATTGGATGCAAGATGAAAAAGATAATGTTCATCCATTAATATTAAGTTGTATATTCCATTATGAATTTGTTTTTATTCATCCATTTTGTGATGGGAATGGACGAATTGCAAGATTATGGCATACTGCTATATTAACTAAATGGAAACCTATTTTTGAGTATATTCCTATTGAAAGCCAAATTGAAAAATTTCAAAATGAATACTACAGTGCAATCGCTAGTTGTCATGTACAAGGGGAATCTACTTTATTTATAGAATTTATGTTAGAACAAATAGATAAAATATTAGATGATATTTCTAATCAGGTTGATGAAGATAATGAACAAATAAATCCTAATATAAAAAAATTACTCGATGTTATGGAATATGATGTATCTTATTCCAGTAATGATCTTATGAAAAAATTAAATCTGAAATCAAAAGAAGGTTTTAGAAGAAATTATTTGCGACCAGCATTAAACGAAAATCTTATTCATATGACAATACCTAATAAACCAAACAGTAAAAATCAACGTTATATTAAAGTATAGTATCAAAAAAAGGAATCTTTGCGATTCCTTTTGAATTAATCATCTAAAATAGAAGATCCATTTGTAGCGATTACTTCTTTATACCAATCATATGATTTCTTTTTAGAACGTTTATAAGTACCATTACCATAATCATCAACATCTACATAAATAAATCCATAACGTTTAGACATTTGATTTGTAGAGTTAGATAATAAATCAATTGGTGCCCAAGTTGTATAACCCATTAATTCAACACCATCTTCTTCAATCGCTTTATACATTTGACGAATATGTTCTCTTAAATAATCAATACGATAATCATCATTAATAGAACCATCTGCTTCTACTGTATCTTTTGCACCCAAACCATTTTCTACGATAAATAATGGTTTTCTATAACGATCATATAAATCAACACATGAAATTCTTAAACCAATTGGATCGATTTGCCATCCCCAATCAGAACTTGGAATATATGGGTTTTTAATAGCTGTTTCTGTATTGCCTGCACTCATTTCTAAACCTTTTGTATCAGCAGCTACACAGCTTGATGAATAATAAGAGAATGAAATGAAATCTACAGGATATTTTTTCATAATTTTGAGATCTTCATCTGTCATTTTAATATTGAATCCTTTATTTTTATACATTTGTAATAAATATTTAGGATATTCACCATGAACTTGTGTATCACTATAACAATAGATTTGTCTCATTCTTTGTTGTTGTTCTAAAACATCTTCTGGTTTACAAGTATATGGATAATAAGTTAATTTAGTAAGCATACATCCAACTTTAGCGTCAGGAATATTTTCATGTGTAATTTTTACTGCTAAAGCACTTGCCACAAATTGATGATGCATTGCTTGATATTCCACTTCTTCAAATTCTTCTGGTTTGAATCTTGATTCAATAAGACCACCTGTCATAAATGGATGTCTAATGATTGAATCAATTTCATTAAATGTTAACCATAGTTTTACTTTTTTAGCGTAACGTTTTGTAATGACATCTACATAACGTGTAAAGAATTCAATAGAACGACGATCATACCAACCATTATAATCCATACAAAATGCTAGTGGGGGTTCATAATGGGACATTGTTACTAATGGTTGCATCCCATATTTTAAACATTCATCAAAAACATCATCATAGAATTTTAAACCTTCTTCATTTGGTTCTAATTCATCCCCTCTAGGGAAAATACGAGACCAAGCAATAGACATTCTATAAACCTTAAATCCCATTCCTGCAAGTAATGCAATATCTTCTTTATAGTGATGATAAAAATCAATCCCATGACGTTTAGGATAATAAACTTCATCATCAGTACTTAATGCTTTTTCAATCATTTCATCAGAAATATCGCATAAACCATGGGTATTTAATAAATCTTTCATTGATTTAGGATCAGTGAATAATTGTACATCACTACAACTTACACCTTTTCCGCCTTCTTTCCAACCACCTTCATATTGGTTAGCAGCAGTAGCTCCACCCCATAAAAAACCTTCTGGAAATTGTTTCATATTATGTTCTCCTCTTTATCTTATTTTCTTGATTTTATTATATCTAAATTGTTTTTTATTTGTTTATTTTTTCAAAATATAAAAAGATATAAATTCTACTTATAAGAGGTGTTGTTTTCTATTTAAAATGATATGATTTGATAAAGGAAGTGGTCATATGGATCTTATTAAAATTGGTAAATATATAGCAGCTAAAAGAAAAGAATTAGGTTTGACTCAAAAACAATTAGCGGAAAAATTAAATATGTCTGATAAATCAGTATCTAAATGGGAAAGAGGAATTTGTTTACCAGATGTGACTGTTTATTTAGAATTATGTAAGATCCTTGGAATAAGTATTAATGAGTTTCTTGCAGGAGAAGATATTGTAGAAGAAAATATTGAACAAAAAGCTGAAGAAAATATTCTTCAAATTACCAAAGATAATAAAATAAAACAAAAGATTTTAAAGAAAATTATTACTTTATTACTATGTGTATTAATTGTTTTTATGACAGTTAGCTTCTTTATATTCAAAGAAACAAACAAATCACAAAATTATATAGAATCCTTTTTAGAAGAAAGTCCAGAAATGAAAACAGTTGAACTATTATCTGAACATCAAGGGGATATTATGTTATTTCATTATGATACAAATAAACAATTTAATTTAATCTCAATGTATTTAACAGAATATCAAAAAGGTAAAAAAATATCTCATAAAGAAGTTTGTGAATTTTATATAAATCCTTCACAAGGTGCTAAGGAAGGTAATATTGCTCTTACAATAAATCAAGAAGCGTCATCTATGAAAATCATTGTTGCTTATGATGGTGGTTATTATTCTGCTGAGCAAATTTCTTTTTTGGAAAATATTAAAGATTTTGATGCATGGTCGATAGAAAAGATTGAAGAAAAAACATTTATTAAATATGGTAAGGAACAAATGTTGGCAGCTTTATTTTATGGAAAAGAGGGTGTTTCAACAATTCCAATAGAAGAATTAGAAAAGAAAGATATAAATTTAAAAAATGATTATATGTGTATTCTATCATTTAAATTTAAATAAGGAATTACTATGGAAAAGATAAAAGTAAACAAAATAAGATGTAAAAGATGCGGAGATATAATCGAAAGTAAAACAGTACATGACTTTAAGTTTTGTAAGTGTGGTGCCGTGGCAGTAGATGGAGGAAAAGAATATTTAAGAAGATGTTTTATTAATACGAATGATGATTATGAAGAATTATCAGAATATGAAGAAACGCCATCCTAGGATGACGTTTTTAAAAATCAAATTTATTCTTTTTCTTCATGATAATAAAGACACTTACACAAATAAGTGCTGATAAAATAGATCCAAGAGCTGGTGTGAGTCCCATTGGAAGTAATGTATCAGGGAAAAGCTTAGAAGTAATATAAGCTCCTGGAACTCTTATAAGAGCAATGGAAATTACATTATGGATAAAGGAAATAATGGAATAACCATAAGCTGTAAAGAATCCACTAAAACAAAAATGAATAGAAGCAAATACACAATCTATAACATATCCTTTTAAATATTGACTACCATACATAATAACTGCAGCTTCATTTGTAAATAAAGAAAGAATTTCTTTAGAAATAAATTGACAGCTAATCGCAAAGAAAATACCAAAACCTAAAGCAATAAAACATCCATAGCGTAAAGTTTGTCTTGCTCTTTGGTGTTGTTTTGTTCCCACACATTGTGCACAGATTGCTGAAATAGCGGATAACATACTTGATGGTACTAAGAATAAAAAGCTAATGATTTTTTCTACAACACCAACGGCTGCGGCAATATCAACCCCACGACTATTGGCGATGATGGTAATAATGATAAATGAGATTTGAATCAAACCATCTTGCATAGAAATAGGAAAACCAATTTTAAAGATATCTTTAATGATCTTCTTATGTAATTTAAAATGGTGTCTATGAATGACAATCAATTTTCTTTTAATGATTGCAAACAAAGCAACAAAAACACTAATAAGTTGTGAAATCACTGTCCCAAATGCCGCTCCAACAGCATGCATATTAAAATAACCAATGAAAATAAAATCTAAGACGATATTAAAGAAACAAGCAACGGCTACAAAATACATAGGGCTTTTAGAATCCCCTAATCCTCTAAAGATAGAACTAATAATATTATAAGCAGTAATAAAAGGAATTCCGATAAAACATATTTTTAAATATAAGGTTGTTTCTTGAATCGCTTCTACCGGTGTAGACATAATTGAAACAATTGGATTAATAAAAAGTAATAAAATGAAAGTAACAATAAGAGATAAGATCATGAAAATAATGATTGTATTTCCCACAGTCAATCTTTTTTCTTCTTCTTTTCTTTCACCAACATAACGACCAATCATGACTGTTGAACCCATCGCAATTCCTACAAGCATCACGGTAATCATATGCATGACTTGACTTCCAATAGAAACTCCTGATAAAGAAGCGGCACCATTGTATTGACCAACAATAAATAAATCTGCCATACCATAGAATGTTTGTAAGAAATTAGCAAGTAAAAATGGTAATGAGAAAGTAATAATATTTTTTAAGGCACTGCCTTTTGTTAAATCTTTTTGCATAACATCAACTCCTTGCTTTGTATTATATAGGATAAATGATAAAAGATAAAACGAAAAAAAATGCTTGATCTAGCACTTTTTTTCATGGATATGTTGTAATAATAAATTTAAGTTCTCTGATTTATTTTGTTTTAAATAAACAAGATCTATTTTTTCAATATCAGCAAAGGATTTACTAATATCTTCTAAATAGAATTGCTCTCTATTTTCTACTTCTTTTGTAGGTAGAATTGAAAATCCTCTTGATAAATTAAGTAAAAGAAGTTGTTTAGGGAATTCTTTAACATATTCTACTTTATTAAAAGATGTATGATAAATTTTATAAAGTTCATCTTTACATAATTGATAATAGTTTTGATCAATTGCTTTAGTGATATAGGGAACAGATTGAATCACTTTTTCTACTGAATGATATTGATGGATAAGTTCTTTTGAACAAACAAGAGAAACTTTTCCTTTAGATAAGGTTGTTGTTTCAATGGGATTGTTTTTATAAAAAGAAAGCATGCTTGGAGAAATTAAAGCATCGAGTTGATGCGCTTTTAAACCTTCAATCAATTCATTTTCTTCAAGATAAGAATAAGAAATAGAAAGATGGGGGTATTTCTTTTCAAAGCTTTCAAGTATTTCAAAGTCTGTAAAATCTGTCGTTTTCATTCCTATATGTAAAGTATTGGTTTGTTGAATATTTTGACATAAAGTTTGATAAGAAGCATAAATATCTTTCATCCCTTCATAGAACTGTTTTCCTTGCTTAGTAAGAGTCAACGTTCTATGTTCTCTTATAAAAAGTTGTGTTTGGAGTTCTTGTTCTAAGACAGCAATGTATTTAGACATGGTTGTTTGTCCAATATGACAAGCATTAGCTGCTTGCGTAAAGTTTTTATATTCAACTGCTTTAAAGAAATAATGTATTTTATTTAGATCCATAATATCACCTAATTTATTATAACAAAAAAAGGAGCAATGAAGCTCCTCTACTCAATATTTATTTACGTTTGAATAATGATTTTAAACCACGAGAGATTACTTGAAAGAAACTAAGAGAACGAACCATATTATTTGGATCAACATAATTTCTCACTGCTCTTAATGTCTTTTTATTATCTCTTGTTGAAAAGATAAAGTTTCCGTTGTTTTTAGTAACAACTGCAAAGCGAGGAATCCATTTTCCTTTAAACATGACACTTGCCATGATTCCTGTTACTTCAGACCAAGGAATTTGAATATAGTCATTAACATTTTTATCATTATAATATTCAAAGGCTTCATCCCCGACCATTACTTTACCATAATTTGCCATTCCTAAATAAGAAGTAGCATTAATTGTTAAATCAACTTTTTTATTTAATGATTGTACCATATATTCCCTCCATAAATATTGAGACTTTTAAATTACATAATTCCAATTAAACGAGCAATAATACCAACAGCGAATAAAGTGATGATAATTACAATTGGAGATACTTTTTTCTTTAATAACCAGCAGCAAAGTAATGTAAGTAATAATGCTGCAAGACCAGGAATTAATTGATCTAAGTTTTGTTGTAAAGTAGTTACTTTAACTTTATCTAAACCAGTAGCTCCAAGTGAAGCATATTGAGTTAATGCTGATTTAATACCTTCAGCACCACCTTTGATTTTACTCCAATCAATATAAGCACCTTCAGATTGAGTAACTCTAGAAACAACAGGAGTAAATGAAATACTTACCCAACGTTGAACTAAAGAACCGATAATGAACATACCTAAAATAGAAGCACCTTGAGTAATTTTACCTAATAAACCACCAGATAAATCTTGTGCGATAGAAGTACCAACTTTATATCCAAATTCTTGAGTATACCAAATAAATGCCATACGAATAATATTCCAAGCAAAGAAGAATAATAATGGACCAACAATACTTCCACCTAAAGCAAGAGAAGCACCTAAAGCTCCTAAGATTGGTCTTAAAGTGAACCAGAATACTGGATCTCCAACCCCAGCAAGAGGTCCCATCATACCAACTTTAACCCCTTGAATAGCTTGGTCATTGATTTCAGCACCATTCGCTCTTTCTTCTTCTAAGGCTAATGTAACACCCATAACTGGAGCTGAAACATAAGGATGTGTATTATAGAATTCTAGATGTCTTTTTAAAGCATCTGCTCTATCTTGAGGATCTTTGTATAATTTTTTGATAGCTGGGATAATTGAATAACACCAACCACCATTTTGCATACGTTCATAGTTCCATGATCCTTGAAGGAACTGATGACGCCAAGCAACTGATAAACGATCTTTTTTACTTAATTGAATTTTTTCTGCCATTTTTCTTTCCTCCTTCAAGATTAATAATCATTTAAAATATCACCTAATGGATCACCAGAACCAGTAGAACCACCATTACCAGAACCACCGTTTTCTTTTAATCCTAAGTAAATTAAAGCAATAGCAACACCTAAAGCACCTAAAGCAATCAATGTTAATTCACTTAATGCAGCTAATACGAAACCAATAGCAAAGAATGGCCAAGTTTCTTTAGTTGACATCATGTTAATAACCATTGCATAACCTACAGCGGCAACCATTCCACCACCAACAGTCATACCACCTGATAACCAAGCAGGCATTTGATTTAAAACATTAGTTACTGCTTCAGCAGGAACGACACATAAAGCAGCAGCAGGAATTGCGATTCTGACACCTTGTAATAAGATACCTAAAATTTGATAGATTTCAATTTTACGGTAATCACCTTTTTCAGCTGCACCATCCATTAAATGAACTAATGGGATAGCGATTGTACGACAAATCATAGTTAAGAATAAACCAGCTACTGATAAAGGTACAGCAACAGCAATTGAAGTAGAGATAGCTGTTTGTGTATTAACAGTACCACCATTTAAACCTAAAACCATGATAATTGCAGAAGCAATAGAAGCTAAAGCAGCATCTGGAGCAACAGCAGCACCAACGTTTGCCCATCCTAAGGCAATCATTTGTAAAGAACCACCTAAGATAATACCTTCACTTAGATGTCCTGAAACTAAACCAATTAAAGTACACGCTACTAGTGGTTGATGGAATTGGAACTCATCTAAGATCCCTTCCATACCTGCTAATAATGCTACTAAAATAATTAACATAATAGTAATTGCAGACATTAAATTTTCCCCCTATTTCATATTTTGAAGTTCAGTCTTAGCTTTTTTAAGAAGACTGTCCATATTTTCTTTAGAATCAGCAGGTACTTTACGAACATCGAAAGTAATCCCCATTTCTTTTAATTTTTCTAAAGTTTCAACATCATTTTGATCCATAGCAATCGCTTTATTAACAACGACTTTACCAACTGAGTGAGCCATAGAACCAATATTTAATTCTTTAATATCAACGCCACCTTCAATAGCTCTTAAAGCATCTTGAGGAGTTTCAAATAACAATAACGCTTTAGTAGCACCAAAACGAGGATCTTTAGCGACTTCGATCATCTTTTTGATTGGAACAACGTTTGCTTTAACACCTGGTGGCGCAGCTTGTTCAATCATTTGTTTACGTAATGCATCTTTAGAAACAGCATCAGATACAACAATGATACGAGTTGGTTGAGTTGATTTTGTCCAAGTAGTAGCTACTTGACCATGTAATAAACGTGTATCAACACGAGCTAAGACATATTTAATATGTCCATCTCCAAGAACAGTTCCTTCAGGAATAGCTCCAGCAGGTGCTGGTTTTTCAGCTTTTACTGCTTCTTCCTTTTTAGGTTCTAATTCTTCTGGACGAATGTTAACTCCGTCTCTAGCAACTTCACAAATATGAGTTGCGATTTCATGTGCGCTGTCAGTAGACATACGCATTGCATATGCTTCAATAAGCATTGGTAAATTTAACCCAGTAACGATTGCCCAATGATCTTCATGACCGTTAAGTAATAAGTTTGCTTGGTTGAATGGAGTACCACTCCATAAATCAACTAAGAAAAGAACTTCGTCTTGATTTTCAAAAGTGGAAATAGCTTCTTCCATTTTTGCTCTTAAATCATCAGGACCTTCACTTGGTTGTAAAGTCACAGCTTTTACATCTTTTTGTTCACCGAAAATCATAGAACCAGATTGTAAAATTCCATTAGCGAATTCACCATGACTTGCAAGAATAATTCCTACCATAATTTTCCTCCCTCTCTCTAATTAACATTGAATAACAAAAAAAGTAGGCCAACTATTTAAAAGAAGATACAATAAAGCTATTGCTCTTTTTTAAAATAGTTAATGCCTACTTAAAGTTACACACTATTGAATATTCAATTTAATTACAATGATATACTAACATTCAAAAATGTAAGCGTCAATCATTTTTTTACATTTTTATGTTCTTTCATTGTTTTTTATCATACAAAAAATAATGAAAAGAATAAAATTTAATATAAAACAATCACAATTTATCAATAAATAAAAAAAGGAGTTTCCTCCTAATTTTGAAATGCACGGGTTTTTGACAGTTATGTAACTTCCATACGAATATAGATATGCTCAAAACG
>JAUNWT010000077.1 GCA_030540195.1 Bacillota bacterium
TATAAAAGAGGTGATAGAGTTGTCAAAAAAGGAAAAAGCATATTTTCATTTACCAGGATTGTTTGAGTTTTATGAATTATATAAAGTCTTTTTACCATTATTCTATCATCATCGTGAATATTTTTATGATTGGTGTGAAATAGGATCTATTTATGGAAGCCCTGAAGATTGTTTGTGGGGTGGAGGACGTCTTGGTGAAGGAAATCAAAGTCCTTATGAAGTTCTTTCTCTTATGAATCAATATCATATTTCCTCGCGACTTACTTTCAGCAATTCTTTACTTCAAGAAAAACATCTTCAAGATAAAAAGTGTAATGATCTTTGTGCCTTGTTTGAAAAGAGTGAGATTCAAAGTGGAATTATCCTTCATTCTGACTTATTGCTAGAATATTTAAAAAAGAAATATCCACGTTTTTATTTTGTTTCTTCGACAACTAAAGTTCTTACAAGATTTGAAGAATTGGTTGACGAATTAAAGAGAGAGGACTTTTTATATGTTGTTCCAGATTTTCGTTTAAATAAAGTTCAACAATTAGAAAATCTTTCACAAAAAGAGAAGGATAAAGTTGAATTTTTATGTAATGAATGTTGTTTTATGGGATGTCTTGAACGAAAGAAATGTTATGAAACGGTTAGTCGTCAAAATTTAGGAGAAGATTGTTTAGATCATGTATGTAAGGCTCCGGATTCTCATGAGGGGTATCGCTTTTCTAAAGCAATGCAAAATCCAAGTTTTATTAGTGTTGAAGATATTCAAAATAATTATCTTCCAAAAGGTTTTTCTCAATTCAAAATAGAAGGAAGAAGTTTAGGAAGTGCTTTAGTATTAGAGTTTTTACTTTATTATATGGTTAAACCTGAATATCAAATTCATGTAAGAGAAGCAATTTATTTAGATAATATGTTAGATTTATTTTAAAGGAGGATTTGTATGAATGTTATCATTGAAGGTCTGATTTTAAGTTTATGTCTTTATTTGAGTTGTGCTTGGGAAATTAAAGATGGACCAGTGAATATGGTTTATTTATATGATAAAGAAGTACAAGAAAGAGTTGTTTCTTTAGGATTAATTACAGAAGAAAAGATTAAAACAGGTGGAAAGCGTTTTAAAACATTGGGTTTACTTTTTTACTTTAGCTATTCTATTATCTGTGTCTATGTAATTAATGGTGCGAGAGAATTCTTGCCGGCATTTATGCAATTTTTAGGTATTTTACTTATTATGGGTGTTTTTGATCGTATTGTGGTAGATACTTTATGGGTAGGACATACCAAAGCATGGATCATTCCTCAAACAGAAGATTTAATGCCTTATATTCCATTAAAAATTCATCTTAAAAAATGGTTGATCACACTTGTTTTTTATCCAATAATTGCAGCTATTATTTGTGGAATCATTTCTGCTTTATTATAATTAAGAATCAAGATAAAAAGGAGTACATATATGAAAATAGAATATAAAGAAGGGTTTATTGTTTTAAAAGATCAGGATGAAGAAGTAGGTTATATTAAATATGTAAAGAAAGAAGAAAATGTGATTGATGTTCTTTCAACAGTTGTTCATGAAAAATATCAAGGTCAAGGAATGGCAGGAAAACTATTTGATGCTTTGATGGACTATGTAAAGGATAATTCTTTAAAAATTATTCCATCTTGTAGCTATATTGAAAAGAAACTTTCAAAGCTTGCAAATTCTTGCGATTTTTTGCATAAATAGGCGTAATTATTATATTATACTCAAAAAATTAATAAATATGCTTAAAAATAACAATATTTTCTTGCAATTAAGAAATAATCTCTATATAATACTTTTGTAAATTAAGAGTCAAAGGGGGGAATCATCATGGCAAAAACTGTAGTAAGAGAAAACGAATCTTTAGATGACGCTTTACGTCGTTTTAAAAGACAAGTATCTAGAACAGGTACCCTTGCTGAAGCTCGTAAAAGAGAATTCTATGTTAAACCAGGATTAAAAAGAAAATTAAAATCTGAAGCAGCAAGAAAAAATAATAAAAAAAGATAATAAAATTACAGCCTATATTGGCTGTTTTTTTATGCCGTTTTTTCATTGAAAAAGATGATATCATTTAGTATACTTTATATGATAAAAATAAAGATGTTTTTAATCAAAAAAGGGAGAAACTATGAAAACAGTATTAAAAAATGGAAATGTTTTTTACCAAAATAAAATACAAAAATTAGATGTAGAAATTGATGGGGAAACAATTAGTCGAATTGGACAAGAATTAGATGGAGACAATGTCATTGATTGTACAGATTTATTAGTGACACCAGGTTTTGTTGATCTTCATGTTCATTTACGTGAACCAGGATTTGAACATAAAGGAACTATTAAAACAGAAACTTTATCCGCTAAATATGGAGGATATACGCATATTGTTGCCATGGCAAATACGAATCCATGTATGGATGATAAAGAAACTATTGAAGATTTTATTCAAAGAGTTAAAAAATATAGCTCAATTCATACTTATACTTATAGTGCGATTACAAAAGATTTAAAAGGACAAGAGCTTGTTGATTTTAAAGAAAATAATGCTTTTGATATTGTCCAAGGATTTTCTGATGATGGAAAAGGTATACAAAGCAAAGAAATGATGGAAAAAGCTATGAAAGAAGCAAAAGCAAACAATAGTATCATTGTTGCCCATTGCGAAGATGAAGGCGAACTTGAAAAAGGAGCATGTATTAACTTAGGTCGTGTTTCTAAAGAAAATGGACTTGTAGGAATCAATAATGCTTCAGAATATAATCATGCTTTACGTGATTTACAATTATCGAAAGAAATTGGCAACCGTTATCATATTTGTCATATTTCTACCAAAGAAACAGTGGCAGGATTAAGAGAATATCGAAAACAAGGATTGCCTGTTTCAGGAGAAGCCTGTCCACATCATTTAATTTTAACAGATGAAAATATTAAAAACTTAAATCCAAATTATAAAATGAATCCACCACTTCGAAGCAAAGAAGATTTAGATGCTTTGATTGAAGGATTAAAAGATGGTACAGTGACATGTATTTCAACGGATCATGCACCTCATAGTGATGAAGAAAAATTAAAACCAATTGATCAAGCACCATTTGGTATTATTGGTAACCAACATGCCTTTAGTCTTGTTTATACGTATTTAGTTAAAAAGAATCTTTTAGATTTAGAAACAGTTTTAAAATGTATGACAGTCAATCCAAGCCAAGTTATTGGTTTAGATCATGATATGGTTGTTGGTAAAAAGGCTAATATTGTAATCATTGATTTAAATGAAGAATATACAATTACTAGAGATAATATTTATTCAAAAGCAAAAAATACACCATTTTTAGATACAAAATGTTTTGGTTTAGTGAAATATCATATTTTAGATGGAAAGATTGAAAAATTATAGGAGGAATTTATGAACTATCAAGGGTTAATGGAAATTACAAAGATTGAAAACATTGCAGATGATGTTTATGAAATGACTTTAAAAGGAGAAGGGGCTAAATATATTAGCCAACCAGGTCAATTCATTAATATTAAAATTAATGAAAGCTTACAACCTTATCTTAGAAGACCAATGTCTATTTCAGACTATAATGAAAATACAATTGTGATTGTTTTTAAAGTTGTTGGGCAAGGAACAGAAATCTTAAAGAATAAACAAATTGGAGATAAATTGGATTGTTTAATTGGTTTAGGAAATGGTTTTACAGTTCAAGATGGAAAAGCTCTACTTATTGGGGGAGGGCTTGGAACACCACCTCTTTATAATTTAGGTAAGAAATTAAAAGAAAAAGGAATTGAAGTGACAACTGTTTTAGGATTTTCTTCTAAAAAAGATGTTTTCTATATTGATAAATTTCAAGAATTTGGAGATGTATTAATTGCGACAATGGATGGGTCTTTAGGTGTTAAAGGAACAGTTATTGATGTAATCAAAAAGGCAAATCTTACATTTGATCGTTATTATACATGTGGACCTGAACCAATGTTAGATGCACTTGCTTTAAACTATCCAGAACATGGACAACTTTCTTTTGAAGCAAGAATGGGTTGTGGGTTTGGAGCATGTATGGGATGTTCATGTAAAGTGAAAACAAAACCTTATAAACGTATTTGTGTAGAAGGACCAATTTTATTAAGTGAGGAGGTTATTGTAAATGGTTAATTTAAAAGTTAAACTTCCAGGTTTAGAAATGAAAAATCCAGTTATTCCTGCATCAGGAACTTTTGGGTTTGGTTATGAATTTACAAGATTTTATGATATTAATGTTTTAGGAAGTATCATGATTAAAGGAACAACACTTGAACCACGTTATGGAAATCCTTTACCACGTATTGCAGAAGGACCAAGTGGGATGCTTAATGCAATTGGACTCCAAAATCCTGGTGTTGATGCCGTCATGTCACATGAACTAGAAGAACTACGTAAGTGTTATAATGATAAAGTCATTGCGAATATTGGTGGAAGCTGTATTGATGATTATGTTGAAACCGCAAAACGTATTTCAACACATGATATGGTAGGTGCTTTAGAATTAAATATTTCTTGTCCAAATGTTCATAGTGGCGGAATTCAATTTGGGACAAATCCACAAATGGCTGCGGATGTTACACGTAAAGTAAAAGCTGTTTCTCAAAAACCAGTTTATGTTAAACTTTCGCCAAATGTCACAGACATTGTAGAAATGGCTAAAGCAGTTGAAGAAGCAGGTGCTGATGGGATTACGATGATCAATACTTTAGTGGGTATGCGTTTTAATATCAAAACAGGAAAACCAATTATCGCTAATGGAACAGGTGGTTATTCTGGACCCGCTATTTTCCCAGTAGCTTTACGTATGGTTCATCAAGTAAGTAAAGCTGTTAAAATTCCAGTAATTGGGATGGGTGGAATTTCAAGTGCCCATGATGTTATTGAAATGATGGTTGCCGGAGCAAGTGCAGTAGCTATCGGTTGTCAAAACTTAGTAGATCCCTATGCTTGTTATAAAATCATTCAGGATCTACCAAAGGAACTTGAAAAGCTCGGTGTTCAAGATATTAATGATATTGTTGGTTTATCACATCAAGATTAAAAGAGAAATGAAGATTTCTCTTTTTCTATCGTTATCCATGTAATATAATAAGATAAATAGGGGTGAAGCAAATGGATTTAGATACATTGTTAAATAAAAACCAAAAAGAAGCAGCAACGTATTTAGATAGTCACTTAAGAATCATTGCGGGGGCAGGTTCTGGAAAAACAAGAGTTGTGACTTATCGTATCGCGCATTTAATACAAGATATTGGAATTGATCCACGTTCTATTCTAGCGATTACTTTTACAAATAAAGCTGCTAATGAAATGAAAGAAAGGGTCAATGAAATTGTTGGTATTCATGGAAGTGGAACGCTTATTTGTACTATTCATTCTCTTTGTGTAAGACTTTTAAGACAACATATTAATGTCTTAAATTATCCAAGTAATTTTACAATTATGGATGAAGAAGATCAAAAAGCGCTTATTAAAAAGCTCTATACTCAATTAGAAATCGATGCAAAAGTGATTTCTATTAAAAGTATGATCAATACAATTTCATCTTATAAAACAGCAAGAGTCTCACCACAAAGAGCTATTGAACTTGCTGGACAATTCTCTGGAGAACTTAAAAAAGCCAAAGTTTATGAAGCTTATGAAAATTATAAAGAAGATCATTTCTTATTAGATTTTGACGATTTATTATTAAAAGCAGTTTATATTTTAGATAATTATCCTGATATATTAGAAAAATGGCAAAGAAAATTCCAATACATTCATGTTGATGAATTTCAAGATGTAGGAGAAATTGAATACCATTTAGTTCAACTCTTATCTAAATATGCCATTGTTTGTGTCGTTGGTGATCCGGATCAAACCATTTATAGTTTCAGGGGAGCAGATGTTCATTTTATTTTAGATTTTGATAAAGACTTTAAACCAAATAAAACAATTATTCTTGATCAAAACTATCGTTCTACAGGAAATATCTTAAAAGTATCAAATAACTTAATTCGTAAAAACAGTCAACGTTTAGAAAAGAATCTTTATACAAAACAAACAGGTGGCGAAGATGTTATTCATCATGTCGCTAAAAGTGAAGAAGAAGAAGCTAATTGGATTGCTAATAAGATTGAAGATATTGTAAGTAATCAAGAAGGGGTTAATTATCGTGATATTGCCATTTTATATCGTGCCAACTATTTATCACGTACGATTGAACAAGTATTGATTCGTAAAGGAATTGACTATCGTATTTTTGGTGGTTTAAAATTCTTTAATCGTAAAGAAGTTAAAGATGCTTTAAGTTATTTAAGACTTGTTTGTAATCAAGAAGATCTTGCTTTTGAAAGAATTATTAATACACCAGCCAGAGGAATTGGTAAAAAGACGTTAGAAAATATTCAATTAGTGGCTTTAAATTATCAAATTTCTCTTTATGAAGCATTAACTCTGCATAGTGAAGAAATTCGTCTTTCGAATAAATCTAAAAAAGAAGTCAGAGGATTTGTAGAAGCGATTGAAAAAGCAAGACAATCAACGTTACCACTTCATGAAATGTTTGAACAATTAATGATCGATGTAGGATACATCGATATGTTGAAAAATGATTTAGAAGATAATCGAATCGATAATATTCATGAATTACAACGTTCTATTTATGATTTCCAAGCATCCCATGAAGATGCACCAACTTTAGAAAACTATTTACAAGATATTTCTTTATATACCGACAATGATTCCATTGATCAAGGACAATATGTTTCTTTAATGTCGATTCATATGGCAAAAGGTCTTGAATTTGATTATGTCTTTGTCTTAGGACTTTCAGAAGGAATCTTCCCAAGTTTTAGAAGTTTAGCCGACGATGGAGATGAAGGACTTGAAGAAGAACGAAGATTGGCTTATGTTGCCTTTACGAGAGCAAAGAAACAACTTTTCTTAACGGATAGTGAAGGTTTTAGTTTTGTGACAGATTCACCAAAAGTGTCAAGTCGTTTCATTGATGAAGTAGGAAATGAAGGAATTGTGCATAGTGGAAGTAAACCACGTTTTAAAACAAGTGATTATATTCCAAAACAAACCGTTTCTAAAGAAGAATTAATTGGGGATAATAAAGTTGATGATTGGAAAGTCGGTGACCTTGTTAACCATGATGTCTTTGGTAAAGGGGTTGTCGTTAAGGTCAATAAGACAATTTTAGATATTGCTTTTGAACTTCCTGTAGGACTTAAATCCTTAATGGCCAATCATAAAGCCTTGAAAAAACTTACAAACTAGAGAATGTAATATTCTCTTTTTTGTATGTCATTATTTTGTTATAATAAAAAAGATTTGAAAAGGAGAGAAAATGATGGATGATTTAAAAAGATATGAAGAATTAGTAAAAACAATTGAATATCATAATGACCGTTATTATAACCAAGACGATCCAGAAATAAGTGATTATGACTATGATATGATGATGAGAGAACTTAAAAAAATAGAAAAGGATCATCCTGAATACGTCACACCTAATTCACCAACTCAACATGTTGGAGGAAATGCTAAAAGAGAAGCCGGCGTTTTAGTAAGACATCGTGTACCGATGCTTTCTTTACAAGATGTTTTTTCTATAGAAGAAGTCCAAGAATTTGTGGAATCAATGCAAGAAACTTTAGTCGATCCTGTTTTTGTCGTTGAATATAAAATCGATGGACTTTCAATGGCTTTAAGATATGAAAATGGTGACTTAACAACAGCGATTACGCGAGGGGATGGGATTATCCAAGGTGAAGATGTTACAGTCAATGCAAGAGTCATCAAAGATGTAAAAAATAAATTAAAAGAACCAATAGAATACTTAGAAGTACGTGGCGAAGTTTATATGACCAATGAGGCTTTTGACAAAGTCAACGAGATTCAAGAATTGAATAATAAAAAGACTTTCGCAAATCCTCGAAACTGTGCAGCTGGAACCCTTCGTCAATTAGATAGCCGTATTACTAAACAAAGAAATTTATCGATGTTTATCTTTAATATTCAAGATATTCGAGGAAAAGAAATTACGACGCATAGTCAAGGCTATGAATATTTGAAAAAACAAGGAATGAAAGTTATTGATAATTATCAAATCTGTCACAGCTTTGAAGAAGTATGGCAAGCAATTGAAATGATTGGTGAAAGTCGAGACCAATTAGGCTATGACATTGATGGAGCAGTTGTTAAAATTGATAGCTATGAACAAAGACGACAATTAGGTCAAACGGCTAAAGTCCCACGCTGGGCAGTTGCTTATAAATACCCCCCAGAAGAAAAAGAAACAAAGCTTTTAGATATTGAACTTTCAGTAGGGAGAACAGGAAGAATCACCCCAACAGCGATTTTTGAACCGGTTCGTTTATGTGGAACAACGGTATCGAGAGCAACACTTCATAATCAAGATTTTATTGATAGTCTAGATGTTCGTCTTGGTGATACGATTATTGTTTACAAATCAGGAGAAATCATTCCTAAAGTAAAAGGGGTCAATAAAGATAAAAGACCAGCGGATAGTGTTCCATATCAAATAGGAAATACTTGTCCAGTATGTGGTGCGCCAACATATCAAGAAGAAGGAACCGTTGATATCAAATGTTCCAATCCAACTTGTCCAAGTAAATTGGTAAGAAATGTTGTAAACTTTGTAGGAAGAGATGCGATGGATATTAAAGGGTTTGGTTTATCATATGTAGAAACATTGATTGATCAAGGATATATTCATGATGTGAGTGATATTTATACGTTAAAAGATAAAAGACAAGAACTTTTGGATAAAAAAGTAATTGGTCTTGTAAAAAGTACAGATAATTTATTAAATGCGATTGAAAAAAGTAAAGAAAATGATGCAACAAAAGTATTAACGGCTTTAGGCATTTCTAATATTGGAAAATCGGCTGCAAAATCATTAATGAAAAAATTTAAAACGATGGATCAACTCATGAATGCAAGTTATGAACAACTTATTGAAGTCAATGATATTGGTGATACCAGTGCGCAAATTCTCATTGATTATTTTAAAGATGAAAAAAATAAAGAAATCATTCATAAATTAGAAAGTTATGGATTGAAAATGGAAATAGAAGATACGCAAAGTTCCTCTTTATTAGAAAATATGACTTTTGTTGTCACAGGAACTTTACCAACTTTATCTCGTAAAGAAGCGGCAACACTTATTGAAAATAATGGGGGTAAAGTATCAGGTTCTGTTTCTAAAAAGACAACGTATTTATTAGCGGGAGAAAATGCAGGAAGCAAGCTTACTAAAGCACAATCTTTAAATATTACAGTTTTAACTGAAGAAATGTTTATGGAAATGATAAAATCATAATTTTATGCTATAATGTGCAAAAAAGGAGGCCCTTATGAAAAAACTATTGATTGGTATATTATGTTTACTTCTTTGTACAGGGTGTACATCAAAAACAAGTAAAAAAGAAACAAAAAGTAGCCAAGATACTTCTTCAACAGATTCATTGGATGATTCATTCTATCCAATTGTTAATTTAGGTACAAATATAATAAGAGAAACTTTTTATCAAGATTTTTCGTCATCAGATGATTTTCAAACAATAGGACGAGAACTACAAGTTTTATCGACAGAATATTTCTCTACTTCAGATTATTATATGTCTGAAGGCTTACAACTTGTTAAAAAAGATAAAGATGAACTTTTATTAAGAAATAAAAAACATTCTTTACAACCGGCAACGGGTGAAACAGTGGATGGTAAAGAAGTAAGTAAAATGGTTGAAAATATTAGTGAACAAGATTACTATGAAAAAAGTGGTGATAAATATACTTTAAAAGGAATGTCTATTGCAATTATTTTAGATGTTACAGGTGGTACAAGTGATGTATTATCAGATGATAGTATCAATAATTATGGAAAAGAAGTGATTTCTAAATTAAATGATTATCTTCAAACCAAGAAAAGTGTGAAAGATATTCCTACTTTAATAGCGGTTTATCGTAAAAATGTCAATGATGAAAATAGTTATAACGGACGTTATATTTATAGTAGTTACTGTAAAAATGGAAAAGTAGGATCTATTAAATCATTAGATTATAATACGTATATTTTTACTAGTGATGAAGCGAATAAAGCAGATGAAGCACTTTACTCACAATTTTCGGTATTTAAAAATAATGTTAAAAATGCCTCTACGGAAGCAGTTGGAGTTGTGGGTTATGGAAAATATAAAGATGGTTCTATTCAAACTATGAAAATTCAAGTAAAGGTTAGTGTAAAAAGTTATACAGAACTTATTTATATGGTAGAAACAGTAGCTGATGAAATGGATAGTCATTTTAGTGGTGTTAATACATATGCCATTATTAATGATCAAGATGGTTTAAAAGCTGTTGTTATTAAAAATGCTGGAGAGGATGCGCAAAGTACGTTACTTTATTAAGGATATACATTTGTTATATTTTTTGATAAAATAGGGTATAAGAAGGTGAAATAATGGCAAGAGAAAGATTTTCATTTAATGATACAAAAGAATATAATAAAGATGATTTACAACCAAATAATGATTTACATGCAGGACAAACAGGTAAATTTACATTTGATGATGAAATAGAAGAAAAACCAAAGAAAGTAAAAAAAGCAAAGAAAACAA
>JAUNWT010000078.1 GCA_030540195.1 Bacillota bacterium
ATTTTATTTTGCGGTTTTATTTTGTTTTTAGATGTATTCAATTAGCGGTTTAACACCATCCTTGGAAAACGTAATAGTACTTTTTCATCTTGGATGACCCTTTAATCGAAACAAGACAGCGCTTTGAATCAGGTTCAAATACTGTATATACATCTTCTCTATCACTTTCATAAACATCTTCATAGCTTGTATTACCAAGAATTGTCATTGTTTCTTCAACTTGTTGTTGAGAGGCCGCTATTTCTCCTATTTGCGTTAAACAACCATTAACTGTATTTGTATTAAAGCGTAATGTATATTCTGGATTTTCAAGGGTTGATGTAACTACTTTTATAGGTGAAGTCACATGATCAAAAGTAATTTTCATCTCATTTTTGCTTGTTATATAATCATCCGGTTCAATAACTTCATCCGTATCACAATTATAAGCCAGCCAATTTCCTTGACTAAGAATTGGTAATGTAAGAGAAACGGAATGACCCGTTAAAATATATTGTGTTTCAGGTAAATTAGTAAGTGTACGTCTAGGGTCTGAAACAGAAACTGTATAAAAAGTATTTGTACTTTTTAAAGTTTCATCTTCCTTAGATACACTTGTCGTATAATATGGATTATTCCCTTTAACATTATTAGGAAGATAATATACATAGGATCTTGTTCGATGACTTAATGGTATTTTCCATGTATTATCTTCTAATTCTGGCGCTGTATCTGCCCAAATTGTGTTAGGATCCATATAATCTGTATGGGGAAAAATCATCTCTCCATTATAAATACTCGCATCAAATCCATAATTTTTATAAATCTCTTTTAAATGACTTGCCGTTGTATAATAACGTGACTTATTACCAAAGCCTCGCATATCATTGACCTCATCAGTAGCAATACGTGTCCATTCATTATCAATTAAGACATAATATTCTACATTTGCAGGTGCTATACTTTCTGCATTTGCCTCTATTGCTTTGACAATACCTGCACCAATTAAAGCAATAAAAACACAAAGTAGCATAAACAGCCTCAACCCTGATTTTTGATTATTTGAAGTTTTTCTATCATTAGACATTCCCAGCGCCTCCTTATACACCTTCAAACTTCTTATGATCATTTAATTATACTTTTTATATATGAATACTACTACTTCCAATACTATATCATAAACATCTTCAATTTTTTACGATAAATACACATTTTTTAACAAATAAAAAAGAATCATTTAAGATAATAATGATTCTTTTCAACAAATTCCTCTTGTTTGAATTAAATCCTGAATACTCCCTTTATAAAGACACTCTAGTTCTTCAAACAATAAATAATCAGAAGGTCTCATTAAACTAGGCATTTTAGGAAGTTCAAGAATCTGACTATGTGCTAATATTTCACTGATAAACTCTGAACAAAAATAATAATAATTACGTCGATAAGATAATTCAAAATGACATAAAACAAGTCCCATTAAATTATATTTATAATTTTTTTCATGTTCTAATATTTTATTTAAAATTGCTTTTGCTTTATTATATTTTTCTTCTGTAACTTTTATACGGTATAAAGCACAAGGTATAGAACTATTCTTTCTATAAAAGCCACTCATTAAAGATTCATTTTTAATTCCTGCCGGTAAAGGAGTATATGTATATTTGCGAGCACAACTATATAAAGGCTGTAGATTCTCTTCAAAAGAAATAGAAATGTGAGTATAGTCATCCTGTGTTATATAATAGATTGCTTTTGAAACAATTGAATTTGATTTTGTCAATAATAGATAGATTGTTTTCATAATTTCTCCTTTGCACCTGTCTTTTATTATGACACACTTCTATTTATTTCTCGACACATATTTTATTATTTTTATTTAGAAAGCATACTTAATGTTCTTTGATAATCTTGTGAAGGTTTAGTATTATATTCCAACATATCAAAAGAAGCTAAATAATTCATTTCATCTTTACTTAATTCAAAATCAAAGAGATTTAAATTATCTTTCATCCATTGTTTTTGCATTGGTCTTGTAATGACACTTATGCCATTTTGAACAAGATACTTCATCGCAATTTGTCTTGTTGTTTTATGATATTTTAAAGCAATCTCTTTTACTCTTTCATCTTCATAAATCGCTAATGTTTCTTCTTTTCCAAAGACTTGATAACCTTGTAGAGATGTTCCTCTTTCTTTCATCACTTCATTCATATGTTTTCTTTGACATCTTAATGTGATTTTTATTTGATTTACAACAGGAACAATTTTATTAAAATGAATTAAATCTAAATATTGACTTTCTTGATAATTAGAAATACCAATATTTTTAATTAAACCTTCTTCATACATCTTTTCTAATTCACGATAAGCATGATACGTATTTCCATAAGGCCAATGAATAAAAACTAAATCTAAATAATCTGTTTTTAATTTTTTCATTGATTCTAAAAGAGAGTTTCGTACATCTTCTCCTTCAAAATTAGTAAACCATACTTTTGTCGTTAAGAAAATTTCTTTTCTAGGAATCCCTGCCTTTTTTAATGCATTTCCTACAACTTCTTCATTTCCATAAATTTGCGCACAATCAAATAAACGATAGCCTTCTTCATAAGCTTCTTTTAATACTCTTGTACATTCTTCTTCATCAAAAATATTCATTGTACCAAATCCTAATAGTGGCATTTTTAATCCGTTATTTAATGTAATATATTCCATCTTATTCTCCTTTATTTTTTATCTCTTATTGATTACAATAGAATTGTAATATCCTCGAGTGACTCGAGGTCAAGGAGAAATTTATGTATACTTTAAAACAAGTGTGTCAAATGTTGAATTTATCAGAACATACCGTCCGTTATTATACAGATATCGGTGTTATAACTGTCCAAAGGGATCAAAATAATCGTCGTGTCTTCGATGAACAAACCATTGATTGGTTAAGAGGAACCTGTTATTTAAGAAGCTTAGGTATGTCCATTCAAGATATTAAAACTTTTCATGAATTATGCACACAAGAGGGTGATGAAGCTATCAAACAAAGACTTGATATTCTTTTGAAACAAAAAGAAAACGCTGAAAAAGAATTAGAAGTCGCTAAGCAACGTCTAGAATTCTTAAATCGTAAAATAGAAAAAGAAAAAAAGATTCTTCATCATCTGCTTCCAGATGATAAGAATCCTAGTAAGAAGAAATATCCTAAAGAATGATATTTCTTTTTTATTACCACGTCATAGCCATTTCAACCATCGATGGGTCTTCAGAATTTCCAATCATCGCTTGTTGATGGTCTAATGATTTTAAAACATTCATTTCTTCTTCGTTTAGTTCAAAATCAAATAAATCAATATTTTCTTGAATTCTTTCTTTATGAATAGATTTAGGAATCACAACAACACCATTTTGAACATTGTATCTTAACAAGATTTGTGCAGGTGTTTTATGATATTTTCTTGATAATTCAAGTACTTTTTCTTCTTGAAACATTTCATTTGCTTTACCTTGTCCTAAAGGAGCATAAGCCATATGAGCTACATCATATTTATCTTCCCATTGATGATGATTATGTCTTTGACAATATAAATGTGTTTCTATTTGATTGATGACGGGTTTTACTTTATTAAATGAAATTAAATCAACTAATTGATCAGGTTCAAAATTAGAAACACCAATTGCCTTAATAAGTCCTTCTTCATAAAGCTTTTCTAATTCTTTCCATGCTTGATAATAATTTCCAAAAGGCCAATGCAATAAAACCATATCTAAATAATCTACTTGTAAGTTCTTTAAAGAATTTAAAACCGTTTCTCTAGTATTTTCATAAGATTTAAAATTCACTTTTGTGACAATAAATAATTCTTTTCGATCAATACCACTTAATTGAATTCCTTTCCCTACTTCTTTTTCATTTCCATAAGCTTCAGCTGTATCAATTAAACGATATCCTGCTTGAATTGCCTGACACACAGATTTTTCACATTCATCTCCATTATTTAGAAATGTCCCAAACCCAACCATCGGCATCTTTACACCATTATTTAATACTTTATATTCCATCTCTTTTACCTCCATTACTTTTCTCTCATTATAGAAAGTTCGAGTAACTCGAGGTCAATAGTTTTTTATTCCAAAACAAATCATTCTTTTTTATCTTCATCTTTCAATAAAGAAACATTAGAAAAACGTTCATGATCCAAATCTTTAGAAATAGCTTTCTTCAATTCTATATTTCTTTGATAATCATATTCAAAAACACAAGCAAAAATTAAATCTAATAAATAATGGATTGAAATATTAGAAGAAAAAGTTGATATTTTATTAGATAACTTTTCTTTTGTAGAAATAGGAAGCCAGGTATCTGCCAACTTTGAAAAAGTATTATCGCCAATACTTGTAAGTGCAATTAAAGGACAACCTTTTTGTTTGATTCTTTTCATAGCATCTAATAATTCTACAGTTTCCCCTGAATAAGAGATAAAAAGTGAACATGTTTCTTTTGTTGTATAAAAAGAATGATAATAATAAGAATCTTCATCTTCTACAATATTGACGGTTTTTCCTATTGTACGCATCTTTAATTTAAAATCATATGCCATGCTGATTGGATGCGTAATTCCATAGACATTGATTGTTTGGCATGAATTTAATAAGAGAATTGCTTTTTGGAATCGATCATGATCTAAAAGCTGATAAGTATCTAAGATACTTTCTGAAAGTAAAGAAGACATATTCTTCGCAATCTTAAAAATTGAATCACCTTGTTTAAATGGATAATTGGCATCGACATAGGTTGTTTCTTTATTTAAGTAACTAATTTCTTCAATCAACGCCTTTTTGAGTTCTTTCCATCCTTGATAACCACATTTTTGTGAAAGACGCACCGTTGTCGATAATGATGTATACGTTTCTTTGGCTATTTCTGAAATTGAAATATCTTGTATACGATGTTGATTATCAAGTAAATAATGAGCAATAGTTTGTTCATTTGGTGTTAAATGATCATAATATTCGAGTTTTTGAATGAGTAGCATATTTTTCCTCCTTTTAATAAATATTTGGAAATTTATAGTTCTATTTTACTTATTTTAGGAAAAAATTTCCATTTTTATCCTAAAATAGATGATTTAATAGGAAATAATTATTAATTCATATATCTTATCTATCCTTTTTTATTATTTATGACTATGATAAAGGCGAAAAAAAGGAGGATGTATCAATGTTGAAGAAAGATTTTTTATGGGGTGGTGCCGTTGCTGCTCATCAATTAGAAGGTGGTTATTGTGATGGTAAAGGATTAAGTGTCGCTGATGTCATGACTGCCGGAGCACATGGTGTGGCTAGAGGAATTACTGATGGATTAGTGGAAGGAAAATATTATCCTAATCTTGAAGCTATTGATTTTTATCATAGATATAAAGAAGATGTTAAATTGTTTGCGGAAATGGGATTTAAGTGTTTTAGAACATCGATTGCTTGGACACGTATTTTCCCTAATGGAGATGAATTAGAACCTAATGAAAAAGGATTACAATTCTATGATGATTTATTTGATGAATTATTAAAATATGGAATTGAACCTGTGATTACTTTAAGTCATTTTGAAATGCCTTATCATTTAGCAAAAGTTTATGGTGGATGGCATAATCGAAAAATGATTGACCTCTTTATGAACTTTGTAGAAGTATGTTTTAAACGTTATAAAAATAAAGTGAAATATTGGATGACTTTTAATGAAATCAACAATCAAGCCAATTATCATAACGATATCTTTGGTTGGACAAATGCCGGTGTTCTTTATAGTCAATATGAAAATCCAGAACTTGCTATGTATCAAAGTGTGCATCATTTATTTGTTGCAAGTGCTAAAGCTGTTATCTTAGGGCATCAAATCAATCCTGATTTTAAAATCGGATGTATGTTAGCAATGGAACCTGTTTATCCATTTGATTGTAAACCTGCAAACAATCAACTTGCCCTAGAAGCCATGCATGATCGTTATTTCTTTAGTGATGTTTTATGTCGTGGACATTATCCAGCTTATGCTTTAAAGATGTTTGAAAGAAAAGGTTATCATCTTGAAATGGAAGAGGATGATTTAAATATCTTAAAACAAGGAAAAGTCGATTACTTTGGATTTAGTTATTATATGTCTACAACAGTTAATAGTGAAAGTACCATTGATCTTGCTTCCTCTGTTGAAGCTGTAAATGAACATAATGTTGAAAATCCATACTTAACTGCCACAAAATGGGGTTGGACAATTGACCCTGAAGGTTTACGTTATATTATGAATGCCATCTATGAAAGATATGAAATTCCTTTATTTATTGTAGAAAATGGTTTTGGCGCAATTGATGAACTTGTTGATGGGACTGTACACGACCAAGATCGTATTAATTATTTAAAGGAACATATTATTCAAATGAAAAAAGCTGTTGAAGAAGATGGTGTTGATTTAATAGGTTATACACCATGGGGATGTATTGATCTTGTTTCTTTTACAACAGGTGAAATGAAGAAAAGATATGGATTTATTTATGTTGATAAAGATAATGAAGGAAATGGTACATTAAAAAGATATAAAAAAGATTCATTTGAATGGTATAAACAAGTCATTGCCTCTAATGGAGAAAAACTTTAATGAAAAAATATTGTCTTTTTATCCTTACTTTATTAATAGTTTCTATTGGAGATTCCCTATGTTTTAAAGCAAACATCGGGGTTTCTCCCTATGAAGCTTTAGCTTTAACTTTTAATTATATGTCGCATATTAAAGTAGGAACACTCACTTTATTTGTGAATGCGTGTATGATTCTGTTTCAAGTCATTCTCTCTAAACAATTTAAAGTAAAATATGTTCTCCAATTTTTAATGAGCTTATGTTTTGGGATGATCGTTAATACCATTGTTTATCAAGTATTGGGTGGTATTACCCTTCAATACTATCAATCACTCATTATGGAAATCATCGGTTTATGTATTTCTGCCAGTGGTTGTGGTTTACTTGTTGCTTTAAATGTGTGTGTCTTTCCATGTGAAGGCTTTGCCTTAACTTTTTCAAATACATTTAAAGTCGATTTTCAAAAAACAAGACAAGTTATGGATATTATCCTTGTTGTATCATGTATTAGCTTATCACTTATTTTTCAATGTGGTTTTGCCCTAAGAGAAGGAACCATTATTGCAGCATGTATCTTTTCTCCTATCATGGGATTTGTACAAAGAAGTGTGACAAAAGGACTTAGTTTACAAAAGAGCTAAGTCCTTTTCATATGAAAACTATAAAAACTAATAAGAAGTCCAATAAATGAAAATAGAGTCGCTAGTAAGAGTACTTTTTTAATACTCATTAAATCAATTAAAAATCCTCCGCATAAATCAGAAAAGATTCCCGCTAAAGTCATAGATATTGTCACCATTGCTTGTCCTTTGAGTTGATCTTGCTTTGAAATATTTTCTCGTACATAATATACCGATGCTGGAATAAATAAAGCATAAGCAACAATTTGGAAACATTGTCCAAGATAAATCATAGAAATCGTACTTGCCAAAAAGGTAATGAGATGTTTAATAAAAAACATGAACATTGCTAATTTTATAAGAATATTAGTTGAAATCTTTTGATTGATTTTATTGTATAAAAACATCATTGGAAGTTCGACAAGAGAGGCAATAAAGATGGCTTTCGACATTTCTGAAGAACTTCCTTTTAGACTTCTTATAATTTGAATTAGAAAATGATTAATAAAAGTATGATTAAAGAAAATAAAGATCACACCTACTAAAAAGCAGGTAAAGAACGGATATTTCTTTAAAAAGACAATCGTTGAGCTTTTCTTTTGAACTTCTTTCTTTTGAAATTGTATTTCTTCATGATAGGAATACTTCATTAAAACTAAAGCTAGAAAAATAAAATCAACAAGATAAAGTAAAGGAAGTAATGAAGTATCATACATCTTTAATAAAAATCCAAGTAATAAAGAAGTAAGGGCATAAGCTAACGAACCTAATCCTCTAGAAATACCATAATTGATATGTATTTCTTGATATTCAAACGCTAAAGAATTCACTAAAGACATCATTGCCATTACAAGTGCTAAAATACTTATTACACATAAAGAAAGAATAACTTGATTTTTATGAAAACAAATTAAAATGAAAGAAAGTATAAGAACACAACTTACTAATTGTAATAAAGGGACTCTTACTTTAGCATGATAATATTTTTCAATAAAGTTAATCAATAATGGTTGAATGATTACTGAAAGAACTTGACTAAGCGCTAGAATCAAACCAATCTTGGTATTCGTTAACCCTTGACTTAAAAGATAAACAGAAATATAGCCAATCATAATACAATATCCTGCATAATAAAAAATAGTAGAAAGTGCATAAAGAATATTGTATTTTAATGAAAGCTTATTCATGATATTCACTGATTTCTACAAGACCTTGAAAATCTTTGATATATTCTTGTCCTTTTACTAATTTTCCAATTTGATATAAACCAGGATAAGGTCCGAAATCATCGTAATAGAAAACAATATTGTGCCATGGTTCAAAATAAGATAATGTTTCAATACCATGTTGTGCCATTGGGGTATTTTGTGTATTTAAAGCTTTTGGTAAATACACAATTTTTTCATTATTTGAAAAGTTTTCAACTTCTTTTTGAAGTGGCAAAAGTGTAAGTAATTCTTTTGCCGCTTCACTTTCATTAAGCTGATAAATAACAATCTTTTCATTGTTTTTAACTTGAATATATTTTTCCATAATTATCCCATCCTATTTCCTAAGCGATATGCTTCATTATAACTTTCTTCAGGTAAATACTTTTCACCAACTTTTCCTTTACACCCTCTTGCTAGAACTGTTCCTAAACTTTTCCATTTTAGTTGTTTATTTAAAAAGTTATAAAAGGAAACGGGTTGATCAAAAGCATAATCTCTTTTACTTCCACTTGTCATTAGTAAAACTGTTTCTTTATAAGGATATTCATCATTGGTAGAAATTGCATAAAGACGGTCTATAAATGCTTTTACCATCGAAGATATTGACCAAAAATAAAGTGGTGAGGCAAAAACTAAAACATCACAATTTAAAAATTTATCATAAAGTTCTAACATATCATCTTGCAAATGACAATGATGATCTTTTTGACAGGCTTGACAATTAATACACCCATGAATATTTTTATTACCTAATAATACCAGTTCAACCTCATTACCCCTTTCTTTAGCCCCATCGACAAAGCTTTTAGCAAGATGATACGTGTTGCCATTTTTCATACCACTACCAACAACCACTAAGATTTTCTTCATGTTATTTTCCTACTTTCATATAATCTTCATCGCCGACAGGTTCACACCATTCATTGGAACTATCTTTAGCGGGTACGCCTAAACAGATATGTGAAAACCAACTATCTTTGCTTGCGCCATGCCAATGTTTAACTTCAGGAGGAATGTTGACAACATCGCCTTCTTTTAAAGCGATTGCTGCTTTCCCTTCTTCTTGATACCAACCATGTCCTCCAGTTACAATTAAGATTTGTCCACCTTTATGATGAATATGCCAGAAATTACGACATCCTGGTTCAAATGTGACTTGTGAAATATGAAGACCTTCTGTCGTTAATCTTTGTAAATAACTTGTTCCTGTGAAGTATTTATTATATTTGACGTTTTCTTCACCAATTCCTAATATTTCTGCATAACCTAAATTCTTTTCCATTATAATTTTTCTCCTTGACTTTCAATAACTTGTTTAAACCAATCAAATGATTTCTTTTTCATTCTCTTTAATGTTCCATTTCCATCGTTGTCTTTATCAACATAAATTAAACCATAACGTTTTTTCATTTCTCCTGTTCCTGCTGAAACAAGATCAATAATTCCCCATGGCGTATATCCCATGACTTCAACTCCATCTATTTCAATCGCATCTTTCATGGCTTGAATATGTTTTCTTAAATAATCGATACGATAATCATCTTGAATTTGTTCCCCATTGATTTCATCAACTGCTCCTAAACCATTTTCAACAATGAATAAAGGAAGTTGATAACGATCATAGAGCCAATTTAAATCATAACGTAAACCTAATGGATCAATTTGCCATCCCCAATCAGATGCTTTTACATATTCATTTTTTACTTTATCGGTATGTTCGTTATAATCAAAATAAGGTGCATTATTATTTGCTTTATTCGCAAAAGTGAAATAATAACTAAAACCAATATAATCCACTGTTCCTTGTTGAAGAATTTTGAAATCTTCTTCTGTACGATCTAAAACAAAACCTTTTCTTTCAATATATTTTTCCATATAACGAGGATATTTCCCACGACAATGAACATCTAAATACCAACCATTTCTAAGTTGCATAGCCTTTGTCGCTGACATCATATCTTCTGGATTACAACTGTATGGATAAACAGGAACAACCCCTAACATACACCCAATTTGAAAATCAGGATTAATTTGATGTCCTATTTGTACAGCTAATGCAGAAGCAACAAGTTCATAGTGAGCTGCTTGAATCGCAATTTCTTCTCGATTTTCTCCTTTTTTAAAAATAATTCCTGAATTTGTAAAAACAGAGAAATCTCTTTGGGAATGTACTTGATTATTGATTTCATTAAATGTCATCCAATATTTAACTTTGTTTTT
>JAUNWT010000079.1 GCA_030540195.1 Bacillota bacterium
CTAATTTCGAATTTTTTTAAATATTTTCGACTTGTTTTTAAGTCGTCTTTTTTTTTGTAAAAATGTTGATTTTATTTATACACTTAATCTCCTAATAGCTATATTTTTTAATTTTTTCCATGACTCTACTTGCTTGTTCGTCTTTTAAAATATAAGGTTGATAATCGTTTCTTCCCCTTGATGAAGTTAAAGAACATGGAATAATTTGTACTTGATATCCTGTTTGTGTTGTTCCTTTAAAAGAATAAGAGAGCTGATAAATCATTGTATCTGTATCACTTGGATTACGATTACCTCCAAAACAGAAATTACCTAATGAATAAACAATTGGTTTTCCATTATAGGTTTCTGTTCCTTGAACAACATGAGGATGCGAACCAATGACAGCATCCGCCCCAGCATCAATGGTAAACTTAGCTAGTAATCTTTGATCTTCATTAGCTTGATATTGTCTTTCAATACCCCAATGATAATAAACAAAAACAAGTTGGCATTGTTCATCGTTTTTTAAATGGTTAATCGTATTTTGAATTTTTTGATGACCACTTTCATTATTCATAGATACTGAAAGTGAACGATAACCAAGAAATCCACACTTGATGCCTTTGATTTCCTTTGTGTAGTAATCATCGTAACCAAAATGTCCAACAGAGGCTTCATCTAAATATTTTTTTGTATCTTGAAGTCCAGTTTCATAATAATCTTCACTATGATTATTGGCGAGGGTAACTGCTTCTACGGATGAAGAGGTTAATATTTTGGTATATTCAGGATCTCCACTAAAAGGAAATTCTTTTTCAAGATGATTACTTGCTGTTGTAAGAGGACCTTCAAGATTAACAACTGTCAAATCATCTTTTTCAAAGACTTCTTTTACTTTCTTTAAAAAGTATGTAGGATCATTTCCTTGTCTTTTATATTCTTGATTAAAAGATCCATCATAAGCTTGCCCAGCATAGTTTCCAAGCGTGCAATCTCCTGCAAAAGAAATAGTAAAATTTACTTCAGGTTCTTCTTGCTTTTTTTCTTCTTTTTGTACTGTTTTTTCTCGTGCTTTTTTAGGAATTTCTTTTTTTGTTGGTTGATTTACATTGTTAAAAAGAAAAATTCCTAAAGAAATAATAAGAACAGCTATTATAATAACGAACGCTACTTTTTTCTTATTTAATTTACGATTCATGAAATTCACCTCAACTTATTTTAACATATTCTAAAATATGTTAAAATGCTTCTATTGGAGGAATAAAACATGATTGAAGAAATTATTGAAAATAAATTAGATTATGCATCTTTATTATGCGAAAGTGATCCTAATATTAATCTTGTTGAAAATTATTTAAGAGATGGTAGATTGTTTGCCTACTATGAAAAACAAACACCAGTCGCTTTTATTGCAGTAAAGGAAATCAATGACACTACTGTTGAAATAAAGAATTTACTTACGTTAGAAAATTATCGAGGACATGGCTATGGAAAAGCATTACTTCAATATATTGAAAAACTTTATCAAAATAAAACAACTTTTTTAATTGGTACCGCTAATAGTTCTATGACCAACATGCTTATTTATACAAAACTTGGCTACACATATGATCATAAAGTTGAAAACTTTTTTGTTGATTATTATCCTCAAGATATCTATGAAAACGGAATGCAAGCAACAGATCTTCTTTACTTTATAAAAACACGTGCAAACTAAAAGGATTCATCACGAATCCTTTTTTGTATATTCTTTTAAAATATCAATATAGAGTTGTCCAAAACGACTTAGAATAGCTTTATTATGCGTAATATAACCTATTTCCATATAATCATCTACTTCTAATGGAATGGCAATAATATCTTTTCCATTGAGCTGTTCATTAATGACTCCACTACAAATCGTATAACCATTAAGACCAATCAATAGATTAAATAACGTTGCTCGATCACATACTTTAATTTCTTTTCGACTTTCTAAAGTACTTAAGATTTCTTCAGAAAAGTAAAAAGAATTATGCTCTCCTTGTTCATAAGATAAACGAGGATATTCTTTTAAATCATCTAATGTCACTATTTTTTTACAAGCAAGCGGATTGTCTTTTCCAATGAAAACATGAGGTTTTGCGATAAATAAACGATGGAAAGTTAAATCATTTTCTTTTAATGTCTTTTTTAAAACAATTTCATTAAAAGAGTTTAAATAAAGAATTCCTACTTCACTTTTAAGTTTGGCTACATCTTCAATAATTTCATAAGTTTGGGTTTCTCTAATTCTAAAATCATATTCCTTTCCACCATATTCTTTAAGTAAAGAAACAAAAGCTTCTACGGCAAAAGAATAATGTTGTGTTGAAATACAAAATTCATGTTTAACATTATGGTCTTGTAAATACTTTTCTTCAATCAAGTTTGTTTGTTCAATCACTTGTCTAGCATAGCCTAAAAATTCTTCTCCCTGTCTTGATAAAATAACACCTTTATTGGTACGAATAAAAATCGTAATACCTAATTCCTTCTCTAATTCTTTAATGGCATTTGTTAAACTTGGTTGTGATATATATAAACGTTTAGCAGCTTCTGAAAGTGTTCCTACTTGTGAAACTGTAATAACGTATCTTAATTGTGCTAATGTCATAATTGTCTCCTTTTTCTATGTCATTATATCATAGCTTAATAAAAATAAAATTGTTGAAATTTTATAAATCGACATTCTTTTTAAAGAGAGATTGTTAAAATGAAATCAATGAGGGAGTAGCCTCACAATCTGTGTGATGATATCAACATACGCGAATAGTTTTTCTATTCTGGTACATCTTAAAGACAAGACTCGTTAAGGATTTTATCTTTAACGAGTTTTGTCTTTTTTTATGAAAAGGAGGAACAGCAATGTTTTATCAAAAAAGTATTCAAGATATTTTAAAAGAATATGATAGTTCTTTAGAAGGTTTAAATGATTTTCAAGTAAAAAATCATATTGAAAAATACGGCAAAAATGAACTTATTGAAAAGAAGAAAGATTCCCCTCTTGTTATCTTTTTAAAACAATTTCAGGATTTACTCGTTATTATTTTAATCTTTGCCGCCATTATTTCTGGATTAAGTCATCAAATTGAAAGTACTTTTGTTATTATTGCCGTTATTCTTTTAAATGCCTTACTAGGCACAATACAAACCTTAAAATCAGAAAAATCTCTAGAAAGTTTAAAAAAATTATCTCTTCCTCATGTTAAAGTTATTCGTCAAAATCAATTACAAGAAATAAATGCCAACGAATTAACCATTGGCGATCTTGTCTGTATTGAAGCCGGTGATATCATTAGTGGCGATGGTCGTTTACTTGAAACAAATCACCTCCAAGTTAATGAAAGTCAATTAACAGGCGAAGTAGAAAGCATTGATAAATCTGTAGATATCATAAAAGAAAAAACCATTCTTGCTAAACAAAAAAATATGGTCTTTTCTGGGAGCCTTGTAAATCATGGAACCGGAAAATATATTGTTTGTGCAATTGGTATGCAAACTGAAATTGGTAAAATTGCTTCTTTATTAGATCATACGAAAAATCGTAAAACACCTTTACAAAAGAATTTAGATACTTTAAGCAGCCAACTTTCTTTACTTATTTTAATCATTTGTTTTCTTGTTTTAATACTTCAATTATTTATTGCTCGAGAAAATGTTTTAGATGCCCTTATGATGGCTGTTGCTTTAGCTGTAGCAGCTATTCCAGAAGCACTTGGTTCTATTGTAACAATCATCCTATCCCTTTCTACACAAAAAATGGTAAAAGAACATGCCATTATTAAAAATATCCATTCCGTAGAAAGCTTAGGTTGTATTTCTGTGATTTGTAGCGATAAAACAGGAACACTAACGCAAAATAAAATGACTGTTCAAAATATCTATATCAATTTACAATTTATTGACCGTTTTAATTTACAAAATCATGATCATTTAACTTTATTAAAAACTTGTTATTTATGTAATAACGCCCAAATAAACGAAGATCAACGCATTGGCAATCCTACCGAGCTTGCTCTCCTTGATTTAATTCATCAAAGTATTCCAATAAAGACTATTGAATCTTTAAAAATAAGTGAACTACCTTTTGATTCAAACAGAAAAATGATGTCTGTTTCTACAAAACATCATATCTACAGCAAAGGTGCTCCTGATGTTCTTTTAAAAAAATGTGATACTCTTTTACTTAATGGTGAAAAAATAGCCTTATCGTCTATGCAAAAAGAACATATCTTAAAACAAAATCAAGAACTTGCCAAAGCAGGTTTACGGGTTCTTGCCTTTGGCTATAAAGAATTGAGCCATGAAAAGCTTACTTTAGAAGATGAAAATCATCTTACTTTCATTGGACTTATTTCCTTAATGGATCCACCTAGAAAAGAAAGTCAAGAAGCCGTACTTCAATGCAAAAAAGCTGGTATTAAACCTATTATGATTACTGGTGATCATGTTATTACCGCTACAAGTATCGCTAAAAAAATTGGTATTTTTGAAGAAAATGATTTATGCTTAGAAGGTCAAAAATTAGATTTATTAAGCAATCATGAACTTGATGAAATTCTCCCCCACGTATCTGTTTATGCGCGAGTAGCCCCAGAACATAAAATTCGTATCGTAGAAGCTTGGCAAAGAAAAGGAAACGTTGTGGCCATGACAGGCGATGGTGTCAATGACGCTCCTGCTCTTAAACAAAGTGATATCGGTGTTGCCATGGGTATTACAGGAAGTGAAGTCGCAAAAGATGCTGCGAATATGATTTTAACAGATGATAATTTTTCAACGATTGTCCATGCTATTATCATTGGAAGAAACGTCTATGAGCATCTTAAAAATTCAATTTATTATTTATTATCAGGAAATTTTGCAGGTATTCTATGTGTATTATTTGCTTCTTTATTTATTTTACCAACACCCTTTTATCCTGCCCATCTTTTATTCATGAATTTAATCACGGATTCTTTACCTGCGATTGCAATTGGAATGGAAAAAAATGATCAGGACGTTTTAAAATACCCACCAAGAAAAAAAGAAGAAACCCTTTTAAATAAGCAAGCACTTTTTAGGATTTCTTTTGAAGGAATCGTTATTGGTTTATGTACGATGGCTAGTTATTATTGTGGTTTAAAAATAAATATGATGTCTGCTTCTACTTTTGCCTTTGCGACAATTTGTTTATCACGTTTACTTCATGGTTTAAGTAGTCGAAATGAAAAACCTATTTACCAAATAGGATTGTTTTCAAATAAACAAAGTATTCTTGCTTTTTTAATTGGTGCTCTTTTGTTACATCTTGTTTTATATATTCCTCTTTTACAAAAAGTCTTTTTAATTGAAAAAGTATCCTTTTTTCAAATGATTCCAATTTATATTTTTTCTCTTCTTTCTTTTTTCCTTATACAAATAAAAAAGATATTTTCTACTCAATAGGAAATATCTTTTTCATAATTTAAAAATTTTCCTTTCCTTTTCTATGTTATAATAAAAAAACAGGATTTAGGGAGGGATTAGATGGAAAAAGATTTAACACATGGAAATACATTAAAATTAATTATTTCATTTTGTATTCCTTTAATTGGAGGAGCTATTTTTCAACAGCTTTATAATGTTGTAGATACCATGATTGTTGGACGATTTGTTGGGGTAGATGCCCTTGCTGCCGTTGGTTCAACTGGTTCATTAAACTTTTTAATTATTGGCTTTGTTTTAGGACTTGCCGCTGGATTTGGAATTCCTATTGCCCAAGCTTTTGGTGCTAGAGAAGAAAAAAGAATGCTTCAAACGATTATGAATGCCTTTTACTTATGTATCTTCTTTTCAATTGTACTTACTGTCTTAACACATTTTACAACAGAAACATTACTTCAATGGATGCAAACACCAGCGAATATTTTTAAACAATCTTATGATTATATTTCAATTATTTTTTATGGTTTAACATGTACCATTGCTTATAATTTTTTAGCAAGTGTTTCACGTGCTTTAGGTGATAGTAAAACACCTCTTATTTTCTTAATTGTTTCATCCGTACTTAATGTTGTTTTAGATTTATCAATGATTATTAATTTTCATATGGGTGTTCAAGGAGCTGCTCTTGCGACAGTCATTGCTCAAGGTGTTTCGGCTGTTCTATGTTTTATTTATATGGCTAAAAAATATCCGAATTTAAGATTTGATCATCATGCAAGATCTGTAAGTTTTCCAATTATTAAAAAACTTATTAATATTGCTGTACCAATGGCTTTACAATATTCGATTACAGCTGTTGGCGCTGTTATCTTACAAAGTGCCGTTAATACTTTAGGTTCTGCAAAAGTTGCTGCCATCGCCGCAGCCCAAAAATTATCAATGTTTTTTACGCAACCAATGGATATGATGGGGTCTACGATGGCAACTTTCTCTGGACAAAACCTTGGTGCTAAAAAAGTTGATCGTATCTTTAAAGGAATCAAAGAATCGATGTTACTTGTCATTGGCTATGGTATTATAGCCTGTCTATTTATGGTTTTCTTTGGAAAATACCTTACTTTATTATTTGTCGCTGGTAACGAAACAGGCGTTATTAATGATGCTCAACAATTCTTGATCTGTAACAGTATTTTCTATTTTGTTTTAGGTATTTTATTTGTTTCAAGAAATACCATTCAAGGTTTAGGAAAATCTGCACTTACTATGCTTGCTGGAGGTGCTGAATTAGTGGCAAGAGCTTTTGTTGCCTTTGCACTTGTTGGTAAGTTTGGTTATAACGCCATTTGTTTTGCTAACCCTATCGCTTGGTTTGCTGCTATCATTATTTTGATTCCAACACTGGTTATTTTGATGAATAAATTAAAAAAAGAACATAATTAAAAGATATCGCGATTGCGATATCTTTTTTAAATATTCTTTGAATTTAATCGATTATGAATATTTTGCATTTTTAAATCAAGACCTGCAATCGTTTTTGCACATTCTTGTAATTCTTCTTTAATATCTTCAGGAACATTATTATCTGTTTTATATTTAAGTTTATGTTCCAAAGAAGCCCAGAAATCCATCGCAATTGTACGAAGTTGCACTTCAACATGAATTGGTTTAGGTCCTTCTGATAAGAAAATTGGTACTTCTAAAACAAGATGTAAAGACATATAACCACTTTCTTTTGGATTAGCAATATAATCTTTTACTTCAACTAAACGAATATCATCTTGATCTGTAAGCAACTGTGCTACTTTATAAACATCATCAACATAGTTACAAATAACACGAATTCCCGCAATATCATGAATATTTTCTTCTAACGAACGTTCTGTAACAGGGATATCTTTATTAATAGCCTTTTTTAAAATACTTTCTGGCGATTTTAAACGTGATTCGATATGATGAATTGGATTATGATCATGTTTTACTTTAAATTCCGCATCTAATATTTCTAATTTTGTACGAATTTCTTTAATTCCTGCTTCATAAATTTGTTGCATTCTCATTAATTCTGAGACATTTTCATATAAAGTTGTTTTTGCTATTTGATTCACAACATTTTGTTTAATTTTTTGACTTGGTTTCATTTTAACACCTCATCTCTATTAAAGCCTAAAAAAATGAACTTGTCATTAACAAAAGAAAAAATCTTTAAAGATTTTTTCTTTAAAGATTTAATCACTTAGGTCTTCACCATTTGAAGCAATGACTTTTTTGTACCAATAAAATGAATCTTTTCTATAACGATCTAATGTTTTTAAATCAAATTCATCACGATCTACATAAATGAAACCATAACGTTTAACCATACCTTCATGTGTAGAAATCAAGTCAATTGCTGACCATGGACAATATCCCATCATTTGTGCTCCATCGGTAATCGCTAATTGAATTTGTTCAATATGTTTTCTTAAATATTCAATACGATATTGATCATGAACTTTTCCGTCTTCTGTTAATTTATCATAAGCACCTAAACCATTTTCAGTAACGATCATAGGTAAACGATATCTTGAATACATTTCACGAATTGTTGCTCTAAAACCAAATGGATCGATTTCCCAACCAAAATCAGTATGAGGTAAATTTGGATTGGCAGCCCCTAAATAAACGCCTTCTTCCATACGTGTTTTTTGTTGGTCATGTCCAAATGTTTCTTTTTGATTTTCATCACACCAAGCAACCGTTGCTGTTGAGTAATAGTTGAAACCAATGAAATCTGGATGTCCATTCTTTAGAATTTCCATGTCTCCTTCTTCGATATGAGGTGTTGCATTTCTTTTTTCCATGAAAGCCCATGCTAAATGATTGTATTCTCCATAAACAGCCATATCTAAATAAAGCCAGTTGCGAATTGCATTTAAGTTTTGAGCAGCTAGTTGATCTTCTGGTTTACAACTTGCTGGATAAGCAAGAGAAATATTTGGTGCAGGTCCAATTTTACCACCTTCTACCATTTCATGACATAAAGCCATAGCTTTGGCTTGCGCAACTAACATATGATGATTTTGTTGATAAAGTGATTTATATTTTTCTGGTCCTGTAAGGGTTGTTGTTCCAATGATATCTCCTGATAAAATCAAAACGTTTTGTTCATTGATAGTAAGCCAATATTTAACACGATCACCAAAGTTTTCAAACATTACTTTAGCAAAATTAACAAACCAATCAATAGATTCACGTTTTTCCCATCCACCTCTTTCTTCAAGAGCTTGTGGCATATCAAAATGGAACATTGTTACTAATGGAATAATATTGTATTTAAGACATTCATTAATAACATTATTGTAGAAATCAATTCCTTCTTGATTCACTTCACCTGTTCCTTGAGGTAAAATTCTTGACCATGAAATAGAAAAACGATAAACTTTAAAGCCCATTTCAGCCATTAAAGCAATATCTTCTTTATAACGATGATAAAAATCTGCACATACAGTTAAATCAGATGTCCCTTCTGGTACTTTTTTGACATCTTGTACTGAAGGACCTTTTCCATGTGATAAGTTAGCTCCTTCTACTTGATAAGCTGATGTACTTGCTCCCCAAAGAAAGTCTTTAGGAAATGGTTTTAATTTTTTGTGTAACATTCTTTCTTCCTCCTAACATTACCTTTATTATACGCTCAAAATAAAAAAACATCCATATGGATGTTTAATCGATAAATTCATCTGCTTTATAATCTCTATATTGATGGTAAACAGGTCCTGCATAATCAACCATCAATTCATCATACACTTTACTTGATAATTTTTCTCCAACATAAAGCATTTCATATTTAACATCTTTTTCTACATATTTAAAGCCCATTTCTTGTAGACCGTTTCTTAAATAGAAATTTTTACGGTGGATACGTTGATTATAATTATCATACTTTTCATCAACTTCTTCAATACATAACATAATGGTATGAGGATATCTTTTTTTCAACATTTGTAAGACACTGCTTCCATAGCCATGACCTCTTTGCATATCATCAATAGCCAGATACAAAACATAAGATAAGTTTTGATAACTGATTACATAAGTTAACCCAACCCATTTATTTTGATCATAGATGGATAAAAATTCTCCTTTACCGTTATTGTGTCTTTCTATAAGTGCTTTCCAAGGGGCTCTTTCATCTTCAGGAAAAGCGCTGTAATAAAGTTCATTCACTTGTTCTAAATCTTTTTCACTTATATTCTTTAATTCTAATTCCATAATATCTCCTATTTGTAGTATTTATCAAAATACGCTTTTAATGATTTTTTAATTGAAATATGATCCAATTTCATAGAGAAAACAAAACGTTCTTTTTCTTTAAGTTCATTTCTTAATTCACCAACATGTTTTCTAAACGCTTCATATTGGACAATAATATCGTTTTCTTTCGCAAACTTTTGGATATTGTTTAAAATATTTAAAGAATAGCCAACATCGATTAAAAAGACCCCATAAAATAAACCTACAAAGAACGAAAACCAAAGATTTCCAGCAAGCCATTCAATGGAATGAATAATATTAGGATGAATTAAAAAGTAATAGATTGCACTTAATAAATACCAAAAGAAAGTAAACTTAGGACAAATGATTCCTTGAATATTAAACTTTTCATCACTATAATCCCAAAGTTTTACATGCATGCCTTTAATAAAAATTAACCCTGCAAAATATTCAATTAAAGTAACTGATAAAGCCATTAATAAAAAGAGTACTGTTTTTCTTAAATACACTTCATGAATAAAAGAAACATCAATATGTGCAAGTAAATAAACGACACATAAACTAAAACCATAAAGCGGTAAATAAGGACCTACTAAAAAACCAGGATTGATCCATTTTCTTGAAGGATTTGCTTTTGAAAAAAAGCGACGAAAAATAAGTTCTAAAAGCCATCCGGCTAAACTACCAATAAAAAATATAAACGCTAAAATCAACCATTCTTTCATAATATCACCTATTTCATTTTATTAAATAATATAGTAATTAGAATACTTGAAACATCCTAAAAAATCAAGTTAAAAAAATAAGGCTTTCGCCTTATTATAATGTACAAATCATTACGGTCATTGTTCCATCAAAATCAACTTCTTTTTGATCTGAA
>JAUNWT010000080.1 GCA_030540195.1 Bacillota bacterium
CACACTAATAGAACCCTTCTTCATTTTTGGTGACATTTTCGCTGAACGTTAACAGTTATTCCTTTTATAAGAATCTTAAATATTTAGCCCATTTGATTCAATAACGTTTTTATACCATTCAAATGAATCTTTCTTTTCTCTATGTAAATCTCCTGTATTATCATCATGCTTATCAACATAAATCATTCCATATCTTTTTGCCATTTCTCCTGTAGATGCAGAAATTAGATCTATACATCCCCAAGGGGTATATCCCATTAGATCAACACCATCTAAATTTATGGCATCTTTCATAGCTTTCATGTGTTTTTCAAGATAATCGATTCGATACACATCATGAATGCCATCATTTTCTTTTTGATCAACGGCACCTAGCCCATTTTCTACAATGAATAATGGTTTTTGATAACGGTCATATAAATTATTCAAAGAAATTCTTAGACCCATAGCATCAATTGGCCATCCCCATTCACTTTCTTTTAAATAAGGATTTTTAAGACCTGACATCATATTTCCACTTGAACTTTCTAGTTCTTGTGTTCCTACTGTTCCTGATTGATAATAAGAGAATCCAATATAATCAACTGTTCCAAGTCTTAAAATATCATCGTCTCCTTTTTCTTTATGAATAACAATACCTTCTCTTTCAAATTCTTTTAATTTATAAGATGGGTAATATCCTCTACACATAACATCACAATAAAAATTTATACTTCGCATGTCTATTTTTGCCATGATAATATCATCAGGATTACAAGAATATGGATAAATTGGTGCATATGCAATCATCATTCCTATCATCGCATCAGGTATGATTTCATGACATAAAGTAACAGCTTTGGCACTTGCTACAAATTGATGATGTACCGCTTGCATTACTTCCTGTTTGTTATTAGAAATAACACCAGCTTCCAAATAAGGAGAAAATTCAATTCCATTGATTTCATTAAAAGTCATCCAATATTTTACTTTATCCTTATAACGTTCAAACAATACTTTGCAGTATTTGACATAGCAATCAACATTTCGACGATCAACCCACGAATTCCATTCATGTGTAAGATTTAAGGGAGTTTCATAATGAGAAATAGTAACCACAGGTTGAATATTGTATTTTAATAGTTCGTCAAAAACATTATCATAAAATTTTAATCCTTCTTCATTTGGTTCTTCATCATTTCCATTTGGAAAAATTCTTGTCCATGCGATGGACATTCTAAAGCATTTGAATCCCATTTCCGCAAATAATTTAATATCTTCTTTATAATGATGATAAAAATCAATTGCTTCATGATTAGGATAAAACTCATCATTGAATACTTCTAATTGTCCGCCGTTTAAATCATGAAAATCAAACATTGGAACTTTTTCTTTATTTCCTTCTTTATTCTTTAAAGTAACATATCTAGGTGTAGATTTTGTACCACCTGTTGCCACATCCATAATACTTAATCCTTTTCCACCTACGTTATACGCTCCTTCACATTGGTTAGCTGCTGTTGCTCCTCCCCATAAGAAATCTTTGGGAAAACTATTCATTTACAGCACCTTCCATTTCTTCTTTTAATGCTTCATCATCAGCAATTTTGAAGAATGGGTACCAAACAATCGTTGTAAGTACTATACAACCTAAAATTAATAAGAATAGTGGTATTCCACCTTGAATAAACGCTGTAATAAATGTTGGTGTTACCCATGGCATTTCAATAGTTGGATTAATACTTATCGTAACAAAAGATGTAACCGCCCATCCTAATAAACCAGGTAAAAGTGTATTTAGAATCATAGGTATTAGAAAAATCGGATTAAGAATAACTGGTGTCCCAAAAATAACGGGTTCATTAATATTAAATAAATTTGGTACGAGTGAAATAGCCTTCATTGATTTATAACGCTCTGATTTTGCTTTTGAAAAACATAATGTTAATCCTAAAGTATTACCGGTACCAGAGAAGAATAAGCAAAGATAAATAATATAATATGATAAGTAAGGTAAAACATTTCCTGCATTAAATGCTTCAATGTTTGCTGTCATTGCTGTTGTTAATACAACACCATATGTTGAGATAATAGGACTTGGATGTACACCAAAGAACCACATCAAACTAGCAAAAGTATAAACAGCGATGATGGCTGCTGGTGTTGCTCCAAATTTTAGAATTGGTGCAGCAATAATTGAATTAAAGAAATTGAAAATATTGTTATAAGGTGAAATATAGAATAAATATTTCACTACTGCCATAGATGTAAACATAATAATAGCAATAAAAATAGGACTCAAAGAATTAGTAACCATTGGTGGAACGGATTCTGGCAATTTAAGTTTCAAATTCTTTTTACACAATTTACAATAGACCATTGATGAAAGAGCAGAAATAAGCATTCCTACAAAAATACCATCACTTCCAATATACTTTGTTTCAATAGCTTGTAGAAAGTAACCTTTTCCTTCAATAAATACAGGCATCATCATTAAGAAAATACCTAATGAAATAGTAGCTGCCGTCATTCCGTTTTCACCTTCAGCTTGTGCATAATTGTATGCTACATTAATAACTAAATAAATAGCTAATGCAGACAATGTAACGGACATAATTTCATTTCCTATGTATGCAAATCCTGCACTGTTTACAATATCTGTCCACCCAGGAATAGGTAATGTAACAAGGACACAAATTGCTGCCACTCCTAAAGATACTGGCATTGTTGCTATCATTCCTGATGCAAGAGCTTTTATAACTTTGTTCTCATTCATCTTTTTTGCAATAGGACTGATAACTTTTTCCATTACTGTTTGTAATTTATCAAAAAAATTCATTTTTTCCTCTCCTTTCGAATGTTATTTGATTTTACAATGTTATTTTATCTTATTGCATTTCTTATTTCTTTCCATTTCTTAATCCAATAATTTCCCTTTTTTATTCATTAATTTTTGATTAAATTTTCATATAAATGAAAGCAGAAACCACCAAAAAAGCCATACAAACTCCAGTTTGCATAGCTTTATTAAAACCTATTATTTAATATCTTCATTTTATTATTTTCAATTCAACAGCCATTATAATTTAAACCTATACCTCTTAAAGAGTTTCACAACTGTTTTTTATGCATGAAGAATAGATCCCGTAATAATAGCTCCACCGTCTTCATTAATTACTGCACCATTACAGAAATCATCTTCAGCTAGAAAATAATGCACAGCTCTTGCAATATCTTCAGGAACGCCATATCTTCCTACTAGATTGATATGTTTAGCATTTTCTTCATGAATTTTCTTAGCTTCTTCTTCAGTATCGACGTGATAAAAAGTCTTATATCCAGACCAACTTTCTGGACCTACAATAGATCCTGGAGCTACACCATTTACTCTAATTCCATATTTTCCATAGCTTACTGCGTCTTGTTTCATCAACATAAGTAATGCTGCTTTTGATACACGATATGGTGTCATAGTTGGTGAATTCACAAAACCAGCAACTGAAATAATATCAACGATTCTTCCAGCTTTTGCCTTAACCATTTCTTTTGCTACATGTTTTGTCATCAAGAAGGTACCAAGGACATTAACTTTGAAAGGTAACATAAATTGTTCTTGTGTCAAATCTGTTGTTGGGATTGGTCCACCTATACCACCTGACGCTGCATTATTAACTAGACAATCAATGCGTCCATATTTTTTGATGACATCATCAACCATTTTTGTGATATCACTTTCATTTGTAACATCCACACTATAAGAGAATGCTGTACCGCCTTTTTCTCTAATTTCTTCACATACTTTTTCAACTTTTTCGCCTTGAAGATCACAACCTATAGCAATAGCTCCTTCTTCGGCAAATTTCTTTAACATATGAGCGCCAATATTTTGAGCTGCTCCTGATATGATAACTACTCTGTTATTAAGTGTTTCTAATGCTGCCATTTAATTTTTCCTCCTGTTTTATCCATTTTTAATACTTAGTACAATGCAACATGATCTATTATCCGTTCCATTGACCATCTCCTCTCAAATCATCATATATCATATGTCTATGATTCTTAGAAACTGCATACATAGCATGTGACTTTATATTTCATAGCCTCTTTATTCTTGTCAAAAAATATTTTAACTGATTGTATTTCTTATTTCTTACCGTTTCTTAATCCTTCCATTTCCCTTTTTTATACACTTTTATAATAAATACTTTGACAAACTGTATTACTAAAACAAAAAAAGCTGTAACTATCTAATATTTCTTTACAGCTTTTAAAATTTAAATTATATATTCTTTTCTATATTGCATTGGCGTTTTTTTATATCTTTTTTTAAATGAATTGATAAATGATTTATTACTAGGAAAACCACACTCATCACTTATTTCAAGCATTGTTTTACGTGTCTTTTTTATTAAAACTTCAGCATAGTCTAATCTTAAATTTATAAGATATTCTTTAAAACCTGTTCCTAATTCATCTTTAAAAATTTTTGATATATATTCTGGTGTTAAATAAAATATCTCACCTAACATTTTCAATGAAATGTCCTCGTTATAATGGCTATTGATATAAGAAATAATATTTTGAATATAGCGATTGTCTGTATTAAACTTATTTTCCGTATTTTTATCAATTTTGCATTCTTCCATTAATTTATAAATCAATAGATATAAAAAACCTATAAAATCAGCTTTAATTATTGCATTATTTCTAATAAACGTGTTGGCTAAATAACAAAAAATGTCAATTATATTTTTATAGATGTAATAATCATAAACAGATGTTATTTTTGTACTGCTGCAAACTATTTTATTCGATTCAAATTCTGGCACATATTTTTCTATAAATCCTCTTTTTAATTGTATTGTTATTTGAGTTGTTTCTTTATTTGCTAAAGAAGAATGTACCTTATTATAATCAATCATAATAATGTCACCAGAACTTAATATATTTTCTTGTCCTTCAACATAAATTCTTTTTTCACCAGATAATACAAGTGTAAATTCTATCCAATCATGAAAATGTTCTTCAATCTCATATCCTTCTTCACATGTATAGGAAACTAAAAGACATTCCTTATTTTCATCTAATATTTTAGTATATGGTTGATTTTCTTTACCCATTAATAAAAAGTTCTCTGTAACATCTTCAAATAGTCCATGTTTAAAAATTCCCACAATATCACCTTATTTCTTACATTTCTAATTTACTAAAATTATATCATTTGAAATAATAAAAAAGAAGAAATAAAATTCCTCTTTTTTAAAATAATTATATTTATTTTTTATATAAATGCTCTCTTTTTATAAGCAGATTTCACATTGTTTAAGACATTGTTTAAGACTAACTTACCCGGCAACTTTGCCGTGTAAGTTTTAATCCTTATTTTCTTTAATATTATTTAGCAGGATAAGGAAAACGAGTTAAAGTTTGTTTTACAAATGTTCCTCGTTTCTCTTGAACAACTCAACAACGTTGAGTTTTAACCTATGACAAATGTAACACCTTCTATAACTCACAAAATTTATGTGATTTTTTTACATTTAATATTTCTCCTAAAACATTAATTTATTTTTTAATTCTTCAATATCATGTCCTGTCGCTTCTAAAATCTTAAATGCAAATTCATATGCTGCACCAGGTGCTTGTCCAGTAATAATATGTCCATCAATCACTGCCTTTCCTCCTATAAATTGAACATTCTCCATTTTATCTTCATATCCTCTATAACCTGTTACTTTCTTACCTTCTAATACACCTGCTTCGTATAGCGCTAAAACACCAAAGCAAATCCCTGCAAGATATTTTCCTTTTTTATTAAATTCTAAAATTATTTCTCTTATTCTTTTATCTTTACGTATAATGTCTCCTGCTGGTGAACCTCCAGGTAATACAAGTACATCATATTCTTCTAGATTATCATCTAAAATTTTATCTGCTTTTGCGATAATATGATGCATACCTGTAACATATTCATCATCCAAAGAAATAAGATCACAATCCATATTTCCCCTTCTAATTAGATCTGCTAAAAATAATGTTTCTCCTTCTTCATTTCCTGTTGCTAAAATAATTGCTGCTTTCATAATAATTTTCCTTTCTTCTCTTATTAAAAATTGAATAAATAAAAAACATAATAACACAACTAATCCATGTAAATGGCCATGCAAAGAACACACTTCGAAGAGAATTAGTCAGCTTTGTTATAAAATATAAATAACCTTGTCTTAAGATAACAAAATTTAATAAAGTGATATACATGGCACCTTTGGAATCTCCTTTTCCTCTTAATACTCCTGTTACTACTTGATTAATAACCATTAATGGATAAAAAGGTAAAAATGTTGACATCATAATCCATCCAGCTTGAATAACTTCTTTGTCTTGATTAAACAATCCAATAAAGGAAATGCCAAACATATACATCAAGCCTATAAAAACCAATATGATAATAGTTGCTATTAACCAAGTTAAATAAGCACCTTTTTTCACACGCTCATATTTTTTAGCACCCATATTTTGTCCAACATAAGTAGTGATTGCCATATTAAATGCTTGTAGAGGAAGCAATACAAATCCATCAATTCTAACGCCTATTGAATATCCCGCAATAACAAAAGCACCATAAGGATTAATATAAGATTGGACAATTACATTAGATAAAGGTATGATTCCTTGTTGTAATCCTGCAGGTAATCCAATTTGAATAATCTTTTTCATAATAATTTGATCAAAACGTATATCTTTTAATTTAACTTGATATACTTCCTTTGTACGTAATAAAACATAAACAACGAGAATCGCACTAATAAATTGTGAAATCAACGTTGCAATAGCAACTCCACTAACTCCCATTTTTAATTCTTTTACAAATAAAAAATCTAAAATAATATTAATAACACTTGAAAACATTAAAAACAGTAGTGGTCTCTTACTATCACCAACAGCTCTTAAAATACCAGCTGACATATTATAAATTAGGGTAAATAAAATTCCACTAAAATAAATAGATAAATATTTAGAAGATAATTTAAATACTTTTTGTGGAACACCTATTAAGTGCAACAATCCATTTGTAAATGATAGCCCTATAGCAGTTAAAATAATCCCCATAATAATCGTTAAAATTAATGAATTATTTATTGCTTTTTTGAGGTTGATTCGATCTTTTGCACCATAATATTGTGCAATAACAACACCTGCACCTGTTGAAATTCCCATAAAGAATCCTATTAAAATATTAATAATAGGTGTACTAGCTCCAACAGCAGCTAAAGCATATTGGTTTACATAATTTCCTACTACATAAGAATCTACCGTATTATATAGTTGTTGGAATAAATTACCTATTAATAATGGTATAGAAAATAAAATAATACTTTTTGTGATACTTCCTTTAGTTAAATCATAATTTTTCATGTCATCACCTTTAAAACCATTATATGTTTATCAAATTCTGTTTCAATAAAGCAAGCTCATCTTGAATGAGCGTTCCGTTTTTTATAAAAATAGAAAGAAAAAAACGAACTACTCGTTCGTTTTAACGTATTTTTCATAATCTAAACTATAAAAACATGAATATATGATATCTAAAATAAGTTTTACACTTATTTCACTTGAATAACTTTTTATTTTATCATTTGTATTTTCTCTTGTGGATAAATATAATGTGACATTTGAAACTAAACTTAAACTGTTTTCACCTATTGATGTTATTGCGATTATTTTAATATTTTTCTTTTTTGCATCTTCTATTAAAAAAGATATTTTATCTATATTACCAATATAGTCAGCAATAATAATACAATCTCCCGACTGAAGAATATTAAGAATCACAGAATTTATATTCTCTAAAATATTAATATTTATTCCCAATTGATACATATCTATTTGAAATATTTTTCCTAGAAATGCGCATTTATTAAAACCTATAAAATGTATTTGTTTTGCTTCTTTCATAATTTTTAAAGTATCACGTAAAGAATCATGATGAACAAGAGATAAAGTATCTTGGATAGATTCATCATATAAACGTCCTATTTTATTGGCAATTTGTGTATTATTATCACTTGAATTAAAAGGATAGTTCGCATCTACATTTACAAAATGAGTATTTAAGTATTTTACTTCTTTTAGATAATCTTCTTTTAAACTTTCAAAACCATCATACCCTAATTTTTTAGCTAGACGCACAATTGTTCCATTTGATGTATACGTTTCTTTAGCTATTTCTTTCACTGTATATTTTGCAATTCTACATCGTTTTTCTAAAAGAAATTGAGCAACAGCTTCTTGTCCAGAAGATAATTTTATTTGTTGAAGTTTTTGTTCTATTAACATTACATAATCACCTTACTTTTATTAAATTATAACTTTTTTCTAATATTTTCGCTATTAAAATAATAGAATGATAATACTGGCCACAATTTTTTCTAGAAATCATGAAAATTTAGCTCAAAATAATCATTTTTTACATAAAACTTGGCCATTTTGTGGCCACTTACCCTAATTTTGATGTTTTATTCCATATTTCAAGCAATAAAAAAGACACATCTAATCAATGATTTTTATACTTAAAATATATCTTTTTTTAAGTATATTTATCATTAATAAATGTGTCTTATTTTTATACATCAAACGATGTTTCAAAATTCAAAAAACATTGATTTTATCAGTGTTTTATTTGTTTCTTGGTTTCATTTGAGGGAAGAGTATAACTTCTTGAATAGATTCTTGTCCAGTTAATAACATAACTAATCTATCAATACCCATACCCATTCCACCTGTTGGTGGTAAACCGTATTCTAGAGCTTCTACGTAATCTAAATCCATTTCGTTTGCTTCATCATTTCCTAATTCTTTTTCTTTTAATTGATCAGCAAATCTTTCATATTGATCGATTGGATCATTTAATTCAGTAAATGCGTTAGCATATTCGTTTCCACAGATGAATAATTCAAAACGTTGTGTGAAACGTGGATCTTCTAAATTCTTTTTAGCAAGTGGTGAGATTTCAATTGGATGACCATATACAAATGTTGGTTCAACAATTGTTTCTTCTACATATTTTTCAAAGAATTCATTGATAATATGTCCATAACCAAAGTGAGCTTCTACTTCAATGCCATGTTCTTCAGCTAATTTTTTAGCATCTTCAAATGACATATGTTCATTGAAATCAATACCAGTTTTTTCTTTAATAGCTTCAGTCATAGAAACACGTTTAAATCCTGGAGCTAAAGAAATATGATGACCTTTATAATCTAATTCATAAGTTCCATTAACTTCCATCGCAGCATTAGAAATAATACCTTCAGTTAAATCCATCATACCTTCAAGATCACTAAATGCTTTATAAACTTCAATTGTCGTAAATTCAGGGTTATGAGTTCTATCCATACCTTCATTTCTAAATAAACGTCCAATTTCATAAACAGCATCCATACCACCAACAATTAATCTTTTTAAAGATAATTCAGTTGCAATACGTAAATAGAAATCAGTATCTAATGTATTATGATGAGTAACGAATGGTCTTGCAGCTGCTCCACCTAAGATTGGATTTAATACAGGTGTTTCAACTTCTACATAGTTTTTACTATCTAAATAATTTTGAATTGAACGAATGATTCTTGGTCTTGTAAATGCAATTTTTTTAGCTTCTTCATTCATGATCAAGTCAACATATCTTCTTCTATATCTTTCTTCGATATCACTTAAACCATGGAATTTTTCTGGTAAAGGACGTAATGCTTTTGTTAAGTGTGTATATTCACTTACTTTAATAGAACATTCTCCAGTATTTGTCATAAATACTGTTCCTTTAACCCCGATGATATCTCCGATATCACCTTTTTTAACGATTTCATATGCATCTTCACCAATAGTATCTTTTCTTACATATAATTGGATTTGTCCATCTCTATCTTGAATATGCATGAAACATACTTTACCTTTACGACGTTTAGTCATAATTCTACCAGCTACAGATACTTCTACAGCCATTTCTTCTAATTCTTCATGTGTTTTTTCACCATATTGTTCTTTAATACCTTTTGAATAAGCAGTTACATCAAATCTTTGACCAAAAGGATCAATCCCTTTGTCGATAAGTTCTTGCATTTTTTCTCTACGAACAAGTTCTTGTTCACTAAACTTTCTTTCTTCCATAATTTCCTCCTAAAATATAAAAAACTCTCCATCCCATGGGACGAGAGCTAAATCGTGTTACCACCCAAATTCATTAATAGGTCACCCTATTAACCTCAATAACTATCTATTAATAGTCTTGCCTATAACGTGGCTTACGTCATCTTATCAAAACATCCAAGATGCAGCTCCTAGTCTTTATTCATAATAGTTTCATTATCTTTTCCACCAACCAAGACTCTCTTTAAATGAAGGGCTATTATTACTTGTCTATTCATTGCCTTTATTTCTACTTCGTTATCTTAACTTAATTCAAATTTATTGTCAATATAAGCGATAAAATTAGTTTTAATAATGAAAAAGGGGCTGTAACAAAATAAAATAAACAGCCAAAAATAGAAAAAGAACAATG
>JAUNWT010000081.1 GCA_030540195.1 Bacillota bacterium
TATGAGTTTAAATCCACGTTTTGACAATCTAGGAGGTCACTTCATATTATCTCCTGATAACTTATATAGAGTTGTGTTTCATTTCTAATGATTTTATAGTGTTTAATAATATTAATTAATAAGTTAATTTGATATTCTTCGATATCTCCTATCAAATAAAGTTGTTCATTTGAATCAAGTGATTGAAAAGAATAGTCATTTAAATGTAATAGATTTATAAGTTCATCCTTTTGTTCAATAGGACAAACAATAATTGCTTTTTGCATTTTTTCACCAACTTTATTTATAAAATAAATCTAATTTTTCTATTGCTTCTTTTACAACATCTTCTTTGTAATACGTTTGAATATGTGTTGCCTCTTTAAGATAATAAAGTTCTTTATCTTTTGTATTAATAGCAAGTTCAAAAGCTTGTTCACTCATATAGTTTGTATCTGCCTGATCGCCAACCATCATTAATAAAGGTTGATCGAGAAGATACATAAATTGCACAGGATCATAAACCATCAAATCCATCAAGTTTCTTTGTAAAAAACATGAATGGCTATTTGGATGAAAATGTGTTTCTACATAATATTCATAACCTTCTCGATACATTTCAATTGGTAATTGATGGCCTATTTCTGGTTTCATGTCTGTCATGTTTGCATTGTAAATCAAAGTGTCTTCTTTAAGTTCTTTTTCTCGAATGGAAGCAACTTCATGAAGTCTTTTTAAAACAGTATCTACTTGACTATTTTGAAATCCTTCTCGTCTTACAGCTCCGGTATTAAACATGGAAATGGTTGCTATCTTTTTTAAGCGTTTATCCATTTGTCCACATGAAAGCATATAGCCTCCACCACCACATAGACCTAAACCATAAATTTTATTTATATCAACTTTTTCAAAAGAAGTAATTGCATCAATCATTCCTCGAATATCTTCATTGCGGAAGTAAGGAATATCTTGTTGTCTAGGCTTTCCTTCGCTTTCGCCAAAGAACATGCAATCAGAAACAATTGTGATATATCCTTTTTCTGCAAGTCTTTGTCCGTAAAGTCCTGCGGCTTGTTCTTTAACGGCACCATTAGGTACAGCTATAACAACGGCAGGAAAGCTTTTTTTATGAAAGTAATCTTTAGGTGTATAGATATTAGATGCTATTTTGATTCCATTTAATTGATAAGTAATTGGATGTATTTGAACTTCGTTTTCTTTATTTTCTTTGATGGCATTTTCATAAACCAATCCAAAAGGATTAGAAGAAAAGGGAACGGGTTCCCTTTTGTCTAATTGAATCATTAATGACCTCCAAATACTTTAAATTCCATTGTATTTAATTTATCATCAATTGTTTTAACTTCTTCTTGACTTAATTCAACATTACCTGCTTCAAAGTTAGATTGAAGTCTATCTAGTTTTCTTGATCCTGGAATTGGAATAATGAAATCATATTTATTAATCATCCAAGCAAGTGACATTTGCGCATTTGTTGCATGATGTTTTTCACCAATTTGAGAGACAACTTCTAATAATTCATTTGTCTTTTTAATTCCTTCTTCGCTGTATTGTGGCATATCAGGTCTAAAGTCTTGTTCACCACTACCGAAATCTTTTTTAGATTGATAAGCTCCTGTAAGAGCTCCATTAGCAAGAGGTGAGAAAGCAACATAAGTAATTCCTAATTCTTTACATACAGGCATTAAATTTTCATGCCATCTAGCCATCATTGAATATCTGTTTTCAATAACAGTTACAGGACATACAGCATTGGCACGTCTTAAGTATTCTTCATTTGTTTCAGAAATACCCCATGCTTTAATTTTTCCTTCTTCAATAAGTTCTTTCATAACCCCAGCAACAACTTCTGGTTCTACTTTAGGATCGATACGATGTTGATAATAAATGTCAACATAATCTGTTTGTAATTTCTTTAGTGATCCTTCTAATGATTTTCTAATTGTTTCTGGTGAACTATCAAATTCAAGATGATCACCCATATGTTTAACTCCAAATTTAGTACATAAGATAATATCTTTTCTAAATGGTTTTACTGCTTCACCTACAACTTCTTCATTATAAGCTGTACTTCCATCAGGATTTACTCCTGTATAACATTCAGCTGTATCATAGAAATCATATCCCATATCATGGGCTTTTCTTAAAATTTCTACAGCTTCTTCTTTAGGCGTTGGAAGTCCACTAGCATGAGTTAATCCCATACATCCAAGTCCAATCGCATTAACATACATATCTGTTTTTCCAAGTCTTACTCTTTTCATCTTTCTACTTACCTTCCTCATAATCACATGAAGCTGATACTTCAGCCCATTTATCTAATTCAGCAATTTTTGCTTCTAAAGTTGATTTAACTGCTGTAACAGCTGCTTTACCTAATGTTAAAATTTCAGGTAAATCATCATTATGCACAACTTCTACAATTACTTTTCCAGCTTTATCTGGATCTCCAGCTTGTTGATGTTTATTTTCGAAGTTACCTGGTCTTGATTTACCAACTGTTGCTTCATAATCACCAATTTGAGCTTTTGTTCCTTGTAAAGATTCTCCGTCATAGAATCTTGTTCTAAAAGCACCTGGTTGAACAACCATTGCTTTAATACCTAATGGGGCAAGTTCTTTCATTAAACCATTTGTAAGTAATTCTAAGGCTGCTTTACTTGAAGCATAATATCCTGAACCTACAGCTGATCTTGCTGCCGCAATTGAAGTGACGTTTAAAATATAACCTGATTTTTGTTCTCTCATTTTAGGAAGAACAGCTTTAATTAATTCAATTGGTCCAAATAAATTTGTTTGATATAAAGTTTGAACCGCTTCGATTTCTCCTTCTTCTACGGCACTACGATAACCATATCCTGCATTATTAACAAGAACATCAATTGTGCCAAATTTATCATATGCTTCTTTTACCGCATTTTTAATGCTTTCTTGACTACATACATCTAAAGAAACAGCTAACGCAGTTTCTGAATAAGCTTCTACAATATCCATCACTTTATCTTTATTTCTGGCAGTAACGATTGCTTGATCACCACTTTCTAATACAGCTTTTGCAATTCCTTTTCCAATACCACTTGAACATCCTGTAATTAACCATGTTTTCATTTTTGTTTCTCCTTTTCTGCATTATTTTATTTTTTTATCATATAAAGGTACAACACCAATAAAGAAATATACTATAACTTTAACGTCTTTTTTATAAGCCAACTCTCTTTTCAAAATCTGAACCCGGTTCAAATCTTCTACTTTCGATATTCATTTGAGATAACGCTTGATTTATTGATTCAACTTCTTCTTTAGTAAGTTTAATTTCTGTTGCCTTAATATTTTCTTTTAATCTTTCTAGTTTTGTTGTTCCTGGAATAGGTACAATAAAATCTTTTTGTGCTAAAACCCAAGCCAAAGATATTTGTGCAACTGTTGCCTTTTTTTCTTTTGCAATTTTATTAACTAAATCAACAACTACTTGATTTTTTTTAAGTGCTTCGTCACTAAATCTTGGAGCATTTAACTTTGCATGAAAACCATTTTTATCATAGTTATCGCTTAAAAATCCTTTACATAATGGAGCAAAAGGTACAAATCCAATTCCTAGTTCTTCAAGTAAAGGAATTAGCTTATTTTCTGGTTCTCTCCACATCATTGAATATTCACTCTCTACAGCCGTTAAAGGACATATTGCATGAGCTTTTTTAATTGTTTCAATTCCTGCTTCCGATAATCCCCAATGTTTAATTTTTCCTTGTTTAATAAAGTCTTTCATTAAATAAGCAATATCTTCAATCGGTACATTGGGATCAACACGATGTAAATAATACAAATCAATATAATCTGTCTTTAATCTTTTTAAAGAACCCTCTAAAGATTTCTTGATTCCTTCAAGATTTCCATCAACAACTTGTTTTCCATTTTCCATTCTTAAACCACACTTAGTCGCAATAATTACTTGATCTCTTACAGGCGCCAAAGCTTCTCCAACAAGTTCTTCATCTAAATAAGGCCCATAGATTTCTGCTGTATCAAAAAAGTTAACCCCCAGTTTAACAGCTTCTCTTAATAAATGAATCATTTCTTCTCTATCTTTACCAACCATGGTCATACAACCAAGTCCTAAACTTGATACTTCTAAACCTTGTCCTAATTTTCTTTTTAACATTTTTATCCTTCTTTCTACATTGTTATTTTATTTTTTTATCATTTAAAAGTACAATACCAATAAAGAAATGTGCTATAATTTAAACGCATAGTAGGAGGCAATTATATGATAGAACTTAACCAACTCGAACAACTTATTTGTATCGCTAAAAACAAAACAATCTCTAAAGCAGCCCAAGAATTATTAATTTCTTAACCTGCCCTTTCACGTTCTATGCAACGACTAGAAAGTGATTTAGGGGTAGAACTTTTTGATCATTATAAAAATAAAATTGAGCTTAATAAAAATGGGGAACTTGTTGTCAAACACGCTCAAAAAATCATCAAAAGTATTCAAACAATGATTGATGATGTTCAAGAATATGACCGTTCTTTTCATACAATTTCCATTGCGACATGTTCTCCTGCACCTATGTGGGATATTGAACCCTTAATTAAAGAACTTTATCCTCAAATAACAATTCAAACAGCCGTTATTAATAAAAAAGATTTACTTAGAAAATTAAAAGAAAAAGAGTATCACCTTGTGATTACTCCTGAATATATTGATGATCCTCATTGTTATTGCATTCCTTATGTAGAAGAAGATCTTTTATTATCATTACCATTAAATCATCCTCTTGCGAGTAAAAAAGAAATTAAATTTCATGATTTAGATGGACAAACCATGCTTCTTTATTCAAATATTGGTTTTTGGCATGATTTACATATGCAAAAAACACCAAAAACTAAATATCTTTTACAAGAAGAACGTCTTACTTTTAATGAAATAGTTAAAGCATCAACCCTTCCTTCTTATACCTCAAATCTTTCTATTAAAAGAGAAGGTAAGATGTCTGATCGTGTCATTCTTCCTATTAATGAAGAAGAAGCCCATGTCACTTATTATGTTGTGATGCTTAAAGAAAATAAGAAAAAGTATAAAGAGCTCATTGATAAGATTGATCATTATTATGATTATTAAAAAACAGTGTATTTTATTTCTTACACTGTTTTTCATTTTCTATAATAATATCTAACAAATCATTTGTATGTTCAACTTGTTCATTTGTTATAACTTTTGTTTCAATAGGTGCTAGTATCTTACTTAAATTTTTAAAATTATATCTAATTTGTGGCATAAGTAAAACTAGATCATAATTACCTATTATTTTCCTACAATCTTCTGTATGAAATGCTTCAACTTCTATGTTCAACTGCTTTCTTTCAATTTCTTCTTGTAAAGTTTGACAAATATTTCTTGAAGAAATTGAAAACGAACAAATTACCGCAACTCTATACATTTTTTTCTAAAATATATAATGCATCTTTATTAAAATATGTCATTTTAATAATGCTTGTCTTCCCATTAATTGTTTGAAGCGGTGAAACATATCTTTTTGTTAAATCAATAGCAATTCCTTTATAGTTTGATAAATCTACATTTAATTCGATATCAATATTGTGTGGAACATACATGATAATTTTATTATCTTTTTTTGCAATTCTGATTTCTGGATTAGATTTTACAAGTAATTCTTGTGAAGCTTTTAACCCATATAAATTATAAGTTTCAAATATATATTTTATATAACCATAATCCCAGGCACCTTCAAAACATAAAGCTTGTTGCCAACATTTAGGAGTCGCAAATCCTTCTCCCAATGAAGCCTCAAATCCTTTGTTTGTACTGTGCCAACTATAAATCCCAGCTGCTCCATAAGTAATTCCTGCACTTGCTCCAGAAAGCAAAGACATCCATGCAGCTCTAATAATATCTTCTTTGCTCCAACGTCCATACATTTGTCTTGAATACCCCATATCTTCATAACATGGTTCACTATTTATGACTGGTTTACCCTTATATTTATCTGTCATTTCTTCTGCAAGTAAATAAGGCATTCCTAAGTTTTGCGCATTATGACCACTTTGATAAAAACATAAATCCAAATATGAATAAAGATCATCTGGTATATATGTGTATCTTCCTTTTATGTGTGTTGTATATAAACAATTCGGTGCTAATTCTTTTAATTGTTTAGCACATTTAACATAATGTTCAATACATAAATCTGTATTAAAGTCTGTATCTCCACTAATAACATAAAGTGGTTCATACTTTGTAAATGTTTCATGAACAATATTTATATAATTTTCAATACAGTCCATAGGCATGATCCCTTTTGGATAAAATTGACTTGCCCATGTATCAGGAACAAAATTACACCACATTACAACAAGCGCTAATTCAAAACCTTTTTCTTTTGCACGTGCGCACATTTTATCTGCATGTTCAAAATATGACAAATTTAATTTTTCATAATTATATTTTCCATCAATAACTTCAAAAGGTTCATAACATAAATCTGTGGCGGATGCATCCCATTGAGGGAGGATGTTGATTTGTAATGTATTAAAACCTTGTGATTTACGATAATCTAAATAATAATCCCAATCATTATCTGTAATATTTGTAAATGCAGACCAGCATGTATCTGCTAGGTAGAAAAACGGTTTCCCATTTTTCATTAAAATATTGTTTTCTACTGTAAGTGACATAATTTTCCTCCTATTGATTTCCTGTTGTAAATACTATTCTGCAGCAGCTTCTAAGCTTTGTTCTTGTTCATATCTTTGTTTATCAGAAACTTTAAAAAATGGATACCAAATTAAACATCCAACGAAAATACATACAACTTGTAAAATTGCTGCTTGCCAACCCCCAGCAAGTAATGGTTTTAAGATAATTGGCATACACCATGGCACTTGTACACCTGTAAATCTTGGTACTAAACCTATGTACATGCTGAAATAAGCAACTAATGTTTGTACAATTGGTGTTAAAATAAATGGTATTGCCATTAATGGGTTCATAATTAAAGGATAACCAAATACAACTGGTTCATTAATTGTGAATAATCCAGGAATAATACCTAATTTACCCATTGTCTTATTTTGTTTTGATTTAGCAAATAATAAGATAACAATACATAAAGATAAAGTACCTCCTGCACCACCAATTCCACTAAATGTATCATAGAATGTATTACATAAAATATTTGGTAAAGCTTTACCAGCAGCATATGCTTCTAAGTTAGCAGTTGCCATAGGTAAATATACCGCAGTAATTACACCGTTAATAACATTAGAACCATGAATTCCAAAAAACCATAAAACCATTTGAACTATAATTAAAACTACTAAAGACCATACGCTTCCACCTAAAGAATTTAATGGTGTTACAATAACTGTATAAATTAATTGTGTAAATGAACCATAAGGAGTAAATGAAAATAATGTAGCCACAGCAATGAAAATTAATCCTACTAAGATTGCTGGAATTAATGCTGTAAATGTATTAGCAATCATAGGTGGTACACCATCTGGCATTTTAATTTTCAATTTATCAACATTCATAAATGCACAATAGATTCTTGTTGCAATTAAGGCAGCAATCATAGCACCAAATAATCCTTTAGCGCCCATGAATTCCATCATCAATCCACCATCTTCTGTTAATGGTGTAGTAATGAAAAATGCAAAAACTGAAATTAATCCTGCTGGAATTTGATCACATTTAAAACTTCCAGCTAAACGATATCCAATTAAGAACGCTGCATAAATTGATAAACAGCTTGTTGTTACTGTTGATGCAGCTAAGAAATAAGTTTTAACTCCTATTTTTTCAATAAATTGTAAATAAGGATCAAAAGGGAATACACCCAAAAGACATCCAATTGAACCAATAATCAAGATAGGTAAAGTTCCCATCAATCCTTTAGAAATAGCATCTAGATAAACATTTGATGCAACTTTAGATGATATTTCCAAAGCTTTATTAACATATTTGTTATCCATTTTAATTTTCCTTCCATCTCATACATATTCTTGTAGTGTTGCAACCCTCTACACCCAAAAGTATAATGAAAGAGGTTTCATCAGTCAATTGTTTTAGCTAAATATTTCTTAAATTATAACTAAATATTTTATCGATTTATTTAGTACTATCTCTTTCTATTATTTCAGTACTTACCATTATCTTTAGAGTATTTTCATCTTCAGAAAATTTATCAACTAATCTTTTTACTGATACTTCTCCTAAAAATCTTTTATTTACTCTCACAGTTGTTAGTGCTGGTGATGAATAACTAGCAAACGAAATGTCATCAAACCCTGTTATTGGTATATTGATATTAAGTTCCTGCATTGCTCTTATGGCACCTAATGCAATATAATCATTAACCGCAGCAAAAGCTTCTGGCATTTCCTCTTCTCCATTTATAAGTTCTGTTAAGTAGTCTTTAAAATCTCTATAACTATCATCTATTGTCGGTTGAACAAATGCTTCTAACTCTGGAATTACATTTAATCCATTATCCATCATTGCTTGTAAATAACCCATTTTTCTTTCTTTAAAGTTATTTATTTGATTAATGGAATTAATTAGTCCAATTCTTTTATATCCCTTTTTAACTAAATAATTTGTTATTTCATACATTCCATCTCGATTATTAATAGAAACAAAATCACATTTTTGATTTGTATATGCATTATCAATAATAACATATGGTATTTTAAAATTTTCAAATTGTGCAACATCCTCTAATTGCATCTCTGTTCCTAAAAGAATTAATCCATCACTTTTAGAAACATCATCAAGTCGTTTTATCTCCTCTATTTGATCACTATCTATATATATAATATTTAACCTATATTCTTGCTTTGTTGACTCATTTTCTAATCCTCTAATCAATTCGGAAAAGAATGGTGTATCCCCAACCACTCTTTCTTTTTTACTATAAATAACAAGAGTTAAAATACCTGTTCTTTTCCCTTTTTTAAAATAACCTAGTCTTTCTGCTACCTCTATAATATAATCTTTTTTTTCTTTACTAATAGAACCTCTTCTATCATTAAGTGCATTACTCACTGTTCCAGGGGAAACTCCTGCTTCTTTAGCAATAGCTGCTACTGTTACTTTTTTCAATTTAATCACCTCTTTGTAATTATATCACAATAAATCAATAACTAAATATTTATCATGAATATTTAGCTTTTAAAAATAAAAAAGATATGATAACTTTATCTTTCTCCTAAGAATTATCATATCTATAATTTCATTTTAATCTAAATCAGTTCCATGAGATTCGATTACTTTTTTATACCAATAGAATGAGTCTTTTCTTCTTCTTGATAAATCTCCTGTACCATCATCGTATTTATCAACGTGTACAAAACCATAACGTTTTGCTGTTTCTCCTGTAGAAGCTGATACTAAGTCAACACATCCCCACATTGTATATCCCATTAAATCAACACCATCTTCATTAACAGCGGCGTCCATGGCTTTAATATGATCTCTTAAATAATTGATTCTATATGTATCATGAATTGAACCATCTTCTTCGATTTTATCAAAAGCACCTAAACCATTTTCTACAACAAATAATGGCATTTGATAACGATCATAAAGTCTATTTAATGCATTTCTAAGTCCTGTTGGGTCAATTTGCCATCCCCAATCAGAGGCACTTAAATAAGGATTTTTTAAACCAAGTGATAAGTTTCCACCACCTGCTCCTTCATAATCTTCTGGATTATAAGCAGCTACTTGTGACATATAGTAAGAGAATGATAAGAAATCAACAGTACCTTCTTTAATGATTTCTAAATCACCATCTTCAATTGGAAGAGTAATTCCTTCTCTTTCAAATTCTTTTAAACGATAAGATGGATAATATCCTCGACATTGAACATCTGTATAGAAAATATTATTATGTGTATTTTTCCATGCAGCTAAAGTATCTTCTGGATTACATGTCATTGGATAAGTTAATGTGTAAGCAAGCATACATCCGATTTTAAAATCAGGATTGATTTGATGACCTAATTTAACCGCTTTTGCACTTGCGACAAATTGATAGTGTGCCATATTGATCATTGTTTGTTTATCTTTCGTAAGCACACCACCTTCCATCCATGGTGACATTTCTATACAGTTGATTTCATTAAATGTAAGCCAATATTTAACTTTATTTTTATAACGATTAAAAACAACTTCACAATATCTTACATAACAATCAATTGTTCTACGATCAGCCCATGAATTCCAAGCTTCAGTTAAAGCAAGAGGTGTTTCATAATGTGATAATGTAACTAATGGTTCAATACCATATTTTAAACATTCATCAAAAACATCATCATAGAATTTTAATCCTTCTTCTAATGGTTGTTCACCTTCCATTCCACCATTAGCGAAGATTCTAGACCAAGCAATAGATAATCTAAAACATTTAAATCCCATTTCCGCCATTAAAGCAATATCTTCTTTATAATGATGATAGAAATCAGTTGCTTCATGATTAGGATATA
>JAUNWT010000082.1 GCA_030540195.1 Bacillota bacterium
ACTACAAATATTTCTTACATTTAAGTTGTCCGAAATCTTGACATAGTACCAATCTGTTTATTATTAAGAGGGACAGGAGACGGTTGTCAAAGAAGAGGAATCTTAAAGAAAAAGAATAAATGGTTTATAGCACATAAAGATAATGTAGAAAAAGTACAAGCAGGAGATTATCCTGGTTTAAAAGGTAAAATGATTCATATTAAACATTTATAAGGAGGAAAGAAAATGGCAATACCTGATAAGTTTTTATGGGGTGGTTCAATTAGTGCTGCTCAATGTGAAGGAGGATGGGATGAAGGTGGAAAAAGTCCTGTTCAAGTAGATTTTGGGGATCCTGGATCAACAACAGATCGTCGTTGGATCCATTATATAAATGCAGATGGAACAAGAGGTAAAATGAGACAATTTGATCATTTACCTAAAGGAGCTAAATATCAATTATTTGATGATGTTCGTTATACAAATCATGTTGGTATTGACTTCTATCATCGTTATAAAGAAGATATTGCGTTATTTGCAGAACTTGGTTTTACAACATTTAATACTACAATTTCATGGGCAAGAATTTATCCTCATGGAGTAGAAGGTGGAGTCAATCAAGAAGGTGTTGAATTCTATCGTGATATGTTTAAAGAATGTCGTAAATATGGCATTGATCCTGTTATTACATTATATAAATATGATGAACCTGTTTATTTAGAAGAAACATATGGTGATTGGACAAATAGAGAAATGATTCATCAATTTGTTGAATTTGCAAGAGTATGTTTTAGTGAATATAAAGGTTTAGTAGACAAATGGTTGACATTTAATGAAATCAATATCTTATTACATTTTGATGGTAAAGAAGGAAAACAATTTGCCTTTGAAGAATTACACAATCAAATGGTAGCAGCAGCTAAAGCAGTCAAAGTAGCTCATGAAATTGATGAAAATATTTCAGTAGGATGTATGATTGCGGGATTCTGTAGCTATCCATATACTTGTGATCCAGAAGATGTGATCGCTAACTATAAAGAATTCCAAGAAAAATTTGCTTATTGTGCAGATACAATGGTAAGAGGATATTATCCATCTTATGCAAAACGTATTTGGAAGCAAAATAATGTCACTTTAGATATTAGTGAAGAAGATAAAAAAGATTTAATGGAAGGAAAATCTGACTTCTTAGCTTATTCATATTATATGTCTAACGTTGTAACAACACATAAAGATGTAGGAGAAGCTTTAGGTGGAGCAGGTACTTCAGCTAACTTAAAGAATCCATATTTAACAGCATCTGATTGGGGATGGCAAATTGACCCAACAGGATATGAATACTTCTTACATGTCTTAAATGACCGTTATCAAGTACCTATCTTTGATGTGGAAAATGGATTAGGAGCTTATGATAAAGTAGAAGAAGACGGATCTATTCATGATGATTATCGTATTAATTATCATAGAAGTCATATTAAAAGCTTAATGAAAGCAAGAGAAGAAGGTGTTAATATCTTTGGTTATACTTCTTGGGCACCAATCGACTTAGTTTCATTTACTACAGGACAAATGGATAAACGTTATGGATTTATCTATGTAGATATGGATGATGAAGGTAAAGGAGATTTACATAGAAGTAAAAAAGATTCATTCTATTGGTATCAAAAAGCAATAAAATCTGATGGAAAAGATTTAGATTAATAAAAAGAAGACCCTAAACTAGAAAACTAGTTTTAGGGTCTTTTTGTATTTAAAGCTTATTTTATAAAATTTGTTTTTTACTTGTTTTTTAAAAGAATTGATAAAAATTCTGTATAAGAAATATGTGAAATGAGTTTATCTAAATCTTCTTTATTTTTAGAAACATTCTTTAAAGTTGAAAATAGTGTATTATACATGACATTTTGATTATCAGCACAAGAAAATAGGATAGCTATTTTAAATGTTTGATTTTCAATTGTCATAGGTTCTTCTAAAATAATGATAGAAATAATATTATTAGAGTTTAAAGGACGAGAAAGTCTTAATAAACCGATTTGATTTTCAAAGGTATGGATTGAACAAATGTTTTTATTCATAATATCATTCTTTTTAGAATCATTAAGACGATATACATTCTTTATAGATTGATAAAAGCTTGTTGCTAGACCTTTAAGTGTTTTAACTGGAACATGTGTTTGATAAAAATCTGGATGAAAGTAATATAACATTTGTTCATCATTAAATAAATAAGATAAATAACTCTTAATACGAATAATATCATCTTGAGACATAATATAATTCACGCTGATTACAGGAATTGGTAACTGACGATGAATAGGTGCTGTTGATAAGATTAAATCGTATTGGTCTAAGTTTTCTTCCTCTATTTCATAATAATGAATGGATTTGGTGATTACTAATTGGTCATAGAGTTCTTTTTCAATAAAATGATTAATAAACGGTTTGATAGATTCACTCATACAATTAATGAGTAAAACCTTTTTTTGGCTATGTTTTTTATTATTGATTGTATTATTGAATAGAATAGTGAAACCTGTGATATCACTTCTAGAAACAGAAATTCTTGTGTGTTCTTTTATTGTTTGAGAAACAATTTGTGCAAGATAATATGACAAAGGATAATCGTATTGAATATCTTCATAGAGAGGTGTACGTATTTTTTCACCATATTTTTGTCTTATTAAAGTATATTTTAAATATAATGGAAAAACTTTATTAAAATGTTCATCATTAAATGTAATTAAAGTTTTCTCTTTTATTTTATCAAGTATTTCGTTTTGTAGGTCGATAATATTTTGATCCTTAATAAAAGTAAGTCCTTTTGTTGATCTTTTACAAATCAACTGAATTGTAACGTTTTGGATTTCATATTCATCAAATTCCACATCAAAATGTTCTTTTGCATAGAGAGCAAGTTTTTTTGCGACATAGTACTCTGTTCGATCTTGATATTTTTCAAAATCTTCTGTTTCTTGGTTAATTAAATAGCCACAAGAAATACGTGCTGCACTAATAGAAAAACTGATCAAGAAATCGATTAAACTAATATCACTGATAGATATAGCATATTCTCTTAAAATTTGAATAATTTCGTAATCAGGAGAATTAAAATAAGTATCTAAAAAATCAAAGTACATATCAGAAACAGTAAGGCTTTTAAAAATATTATCTACTAGACATTTTCTTTTTCCTGTTTCAGGTCCACTAATATAAATACCATAATTAGGTTTTTGATTAAATTTTAAACCATATTTTTTAAACTCATTTTTTATTGAAACTAAATCATTCGCAATCGTCGCTCTTGAAACGAGTAATTCATCAGCAAGTGTTTCCAATTTAATAAATTCTTTACTATTGATGAGACGACCTAGAATATAATTAGAGCGTTCATCAGGCAAGGTGGGAATTAAAGAATCGTCTCCTCTAATATTATTGTTGATAATATTTTGAAGTTCTGTTAAGTTTTGAGAAGATTTTCCTTCAATGTAATAACCTTGAGATGCTTTAGATAATAAATTTAAATGAAGAGAGGCGAGGATGTCTTTAACACTTCTCATTTCATCTCTTACACGTCTTCTAGAAATACCTGTTGAATTCGCAATTTCATAACTTGAAATATAGTTGTCTGAGGCTAACAATAGCTGAATGATCTTAATTTCGTTCTTTTTTAGTTGCATGTTATCACCACCTAAATAAATTATATACAAATGTAAACGTTTTCTCAAGGCATTTTTTGACAATTTAATTTCTTAAAATTGTGATGATATATAGTGTTTAGAGAATTTTGTAAAAAAAGTGTCATATATTATGACAATCGTTTATATCGAAAAAGAAAATAATTCAGTATAGTATATAAGTAGGCAAAGGGAAAACGTTTATATTTAGGAGGTTTTCTTAAGAAAGGGGAAGAAAAATATGTCTACAGAAAAGAAGTCCATGATGGACAAAATTCTAGAAAAAGTTGACGTAATTGCTGGACCAATGACAAAATTCGGACAAATTCCATTTGTTCGTGGTATTGTTAATGGTATGGTTGCAGCATTACCAGTCACTATGGTTGGTTCATTATTCTTAGTTGTTTATTTATTCTGCTCTGATGGTGGATTAACTACAAAAGCTTTAATTCCATTTTTAAAACCTTGGGCTGGAGACTTAGCTCTAGTTAACAGCTTATCAATGGGTATTATGGCTGTTTACATTATTATTGCATTTGGTGCTGAATATGCAGAAATCAAAGGATTCAGTAAAACAACTGGTGCAGTTGGTGCGTTCTTCGCATTTATGTTATTAAACTACAACTCAGTTGGACAATTAGTTGTTACTGCTAAAGATGGTACTTTATCAGCAGGAGCAAGTGCTTTTGAATCTACATATTGGGGTGGAGCTGGTTTAATCACAGCTATGATCGCAGGTGCTATCGCAATTAATATTATTGATATTTGTTATAAAAAACATATCGTTATTAAATTACCAGATTCTGTACCACCAGCAATCTCTGATAGTTTCTCAGCTATTATTCCTTACTTCTTCATTACATTAGTATGTTGGGGAATTAGAACATTAGCTGGTTTAAATATCCCAGAATTAGTTGGACAAATGTTATTACCTGTATTAGGTGCAGCTGATAATATCTTTATTTATACTTTACAACAATTCTTATCAGCATTATTATGGATTTGTGGTTTACATGGTGACAATATCACTGGTGCTGTTACTAACGTATTCACAAACCAATGGATTGCTGACAACAACACTGCTTTCATGGCAGGTACAGCAGTTAAAGATTTACCATATGTTTGGACACCAAACTTATGTAGATTATCTCAATGGGTATCATCTTGTTGGCCAATTCTAGTTTACATGTTTATGTCAAGCAAGAAATTACCTCATTTAAAACCTTTAGCTACAATCTGTTTACCACCAGCAGTATTCTGTATCATTGAACCAATTATGTTTGGTTTACCAGTAGTTATGAATGGTTTCTTATTAGTTCCATTTATCTTAACTCATACACTTACAGGTGCTTTAACTTATTGGTTAACAAGTATTGGATTTGTTGGTAAAATGTATATGAACTTACCTTGGGCTACACCATCTCCTGTATTAGGATATTTAGCTGCAGGTGGTTCAGTTGGTGGAATTGTCATTGTATTTATTAACTTCGCAATTGGTATGGTTATTTTCTATCCGTTCTGGAAATCATATGAAAAAGCTGAAGTTGCTAAAATGAATGGTGAAACTGCTTAATAGAATAATTGAATAATTTAAAGAAGGCTAAGTGCCAGATTGGCCTCAAGCCTTCTTTTTAATAAAAGGAGGAACTAGTTATGGAATGTCCATATTGTCATAAAGAAATACCGCAAGATTCAGCGTTTTGTTATCATTGTGGAAAAGAACTTAATGGAGAAAAGAAAGAGATTAAAGAATCTAAAAAATTAAAGAAAAATCCAAGAGAAAATTCTTTTGCAAAACTAGGTATCCTCCTCTTTTTTATAGCTTTAATAGGTCTAGATTTTATTGGAGGAACAGTTGTTAATGCTGTTGGTGGAAACGTTAAGATTCCATACATTATAAGTTCGTTGCTTTATGCAGGTGCTTTGGTTTGTGGTGTGATGTCTTTAAAAGTTGATAAAGATGATCAAAAGAAAGGCTACGAACCAACAGGAAATAAAAATTATGCTTATATTTCAATCTTTTTAAGTATTTTTGTTGCGTTAGTCAATATTTCACAAATTATTTTAAAATAGGAGAATTAGATTATGTATTGTAGAAAATGTGGTGCGGAAATAAAGGAAACATCAAAGTTTTGTGATAATTGTGGATGTGAAGTTGTTAAGGTAAAACAAGTAAGCTATGCTGAAAAATACAATGAAAATAAAAAGAAAAGCAAAACACAGGCACAATTTAATAAAGAACAAGAACGTATGATGAAACATAAGGATGAAAAAAATCCTTATATTGCAGCTTCGTTATTTGCAACTGTTGTAGCTTTTGTTCTAGCAATGTTTCCATGGAATGTAGTGGGAAGTGGTATTGGAACAAGCTTACCTATGAGAATAGCTGTTGTTGTGTTCGCTCTATTAGCGGATTATCATGTAACAAAAGCGAAACAAGTGAATAATTTAATATTTAGTAAATATGGATTTAGAATTAAATCAAATGTTGTATCAATGGTTAATGTTTTATCCGTATTTGTAACAATCATGGGCATGTTCGCTTTGTTTACTTATTAGGCGAAATATGCCTTTTTTTAAAGGAGGAAGATAGAATGGGTGTTTTATTTTTCAAGGCGATTCCTAGACCAGCTATTTGGGGTCATACAAAAGTTAGAGATTTCTTTGGTTATGATGATTTTCCTGAAGGGATAGGTCAATCTTGGTCTTTTAGTGCTCAAGATGGAGATGGGTTATCTACTGTTTGCATGAATGGTGAATTTAAAGGAATGACGTTAAAGGAATTATGGGAAAACCATCAAGAATTATTTGGACATCCAGGTGAAGATTTCCCAGTAATTATTTCTTTGGTTGGACCAGAAGATGATTTGAGTATTCAAGTACATCCTGATGATGAACATGCTCAAAAAATTGGTTATAAACGAGGAAAGAATGAGGCATGGTTTTTTATTGAATCAAATCCAGGTGCTTCTATTGTTTATGGTCAAAAGACAAAGAATAAAGAAGAACTTCAAGAAATGATCAACCAAGATAAATGGGATGATATTTATAAAAAATATCCTGTAGCTGATGGTGATTTTGTTTATTTGCCAGCAGGATGTTTACATGCTATGGGTAAAGGAAATGTTGTTTATGAAATTCAACAATCTACTGATGTGACATATCGTTTTTATGATTATCATAGAAAAGATAAAAATGGAAATGAAAGAGAATTACATTTGAAACAAGCAATTGATTGTTTATCTTTTGATAAGGATATTGATAAGAATGATGTTCATCCAGTTGTTAAAGTTCATGAAAATATGAAAGAAACAACTTTTATTTCAAATGATTCATTTACAGTTTCTCAATTATTGGTTATTGGTAAATGTCAATATAAATGTGATAACTATCAACTTGCTACAGTTGTAAAAGGTAGTGGAAAAGTAGACGAATATGAAGTTAAAGTAGGAGATAATTTTTTAATTCCTACAAATACATCAATTGAACTTGATGGTCAAATGATGATTATGATGACAACAAAGTAAGGAGAATTGTATGAAAAAAGAATTTTTATGGGGAGGCGCTTTAAGTAACGTTCAAGCTGAAGGTGGTTATTTAGAAGATGGTAAAGGTTTGAATGTCTATGATACTTTAGTGGTAACTCCAGAACCAGGAATTAAACCTATGTTTTGTACAACAGATGTAGCAACGGATCATTACCATCATTGGAAAGAAGATATTGATTATATGGCAGAAATGGGATTTAAGGCTTATCGTTTTTCTGTTGTTTGGTCAAGAATTCATCCATTGGGAAATGAAGAAGAACCAAATGAAAAAGGGTTAGCTTTTTATGATAAGATGGTTGATTATTTATTAGAAAAAGGAATCGAACCAGTTGTATCACTTGTTCATTTTGATATGCCAGATTATTTATTAAATCATTATAATGGATTTATGAATAAAGAAGTTATTGAATTTTATGCAAGACATGTAGAAAGTATTGTAGAAAGATTTAAAGGGAAAGTTAAATATTATATTACTTATAATGAAATCAATCTAGCAACGCATATGCCAGATTTAGTTTCTGGTGCAAGATTACCAGAAGGTATGACTAAACAAGAAATGTTTGTGCATTTGAATGTAAATGTACAAGTGGCTCATGCAAGAGCTGTTGAAGTCATTAAACGTGTTGATCCTCAGGCACAAGTTGGAGGAATGATTGGACATGCTCCATTCTATCCACTTACATGTAAAGCAGATGATATTTTAGCGGCAGATTTTAAAAATAAAATGCATAATTATTTTGTTTATGACACAATGTGTAATGGAGAACTTCCTTCATATTTTATGCAATACGCTAAAAATAGAGATATTGAATTAAATATGTCTCAAGAAGAAAAAGATGTAATTAAAGATGCTTCTAAAAAATTAGATTATCTTGCTTTTTCATATTATCGTAGTAATGTTATTTCATCTTTTGAAGATATTAAAGATCAAAATGAATTAGAAGATGCACTCATTTTTGATCAACGCGCTTTAAAAAACCCATATTATGATGCCAATGAATGGGGATGGCAAATAGATGCCGATGGTTTAAGATACTCACTTGTAGATTTTTATCATCGTTATCATAAACCGCTCTTTATTGTTGAAAATGGTATAGGAATAGACGAAACAATGAAAGATGGAAAAGTTTATGATGATGAACGTATCTCTTATTACCAAAAACATATTCATGCAATTAATACCGCTGTAGAACATGATGGTGTTGATTTAATGGGATATCTTGCATGGAGTCCTATTGATTTCTTGAGTAGTCATAAAGAAATTAGAAAAAGATATGGTTTTGTATACGTGGATCGTGATTTTGAAGATTTAAAAGAATTAAAACGTTATCCTAAAAAATCATTTTATTGGTATAAAAAAGTGATTGAATCACAAGGAAATGATTTAGAAAATGATATAGATTATTAGAAGTTAAATATTGGGTAACCAAATAATTTAGGGGGAAAGCCAAATTATTTAGGGGACAACTTTAGGGGGCTTGAAAAAAGTCTGTTAAAAGTTAGGGGGCACTTTAGGGGCCTGACCTATAAGTAAACAAATAAAATAACTAATAGGGAACAATCGTGATGATATGATTGCTCCCTTTTTTGTCTAGATACATATCTATTTTATTTTTTAAATTTGTAAACTTCCTGTTTTGATTTTGGAATGGATAAAACGGGTTCATTTTTTCTATTGGACCAGATCAATCTGCTTCTTGCATATTCAAAGTTGCTCAATCCCCTAGAATTTCTTTTAAAGTCTTTAGGAGTTCTGTTATAACCTTCCATAGGACCATTAGATAATCTTCTTTCATTTTCTTTGTTATCAGTAATATAAATGAATGAATTGATAACTTCTTGTTTGTGTTTTTTGAGTATTTCTGAAAATTCTTTAAACATAGCTAATGATGAACGATCATAAAGATCAATTAGGTCATTTAAAAGAATTTCTATTTTATTTAAATCTTTTTCCTTGGTCTTATTGAATTCAATATATTTTTCTTTTAAGCGTCTTATATCCATAAATTTATCATCCAGTTGGAAAAACATTTTTTCGTAATCATAAGTATTCAGATAAGCCTTTAATTTGTGGTTGTATCTCAATTCATGTTGGTAATCTATGTTGTCTACATTTTCCAATATTAGCCATTTGAAGTTGTTAAGTAAATAAACCTCTTTTGAAACAGGTATATTTTTAGAATCTATGGGCCTGTTATTTCTTTTGCAAGCTTCTTCATACAATTTATAATCTCTTGCTTGGAACTTCTTTTTTACATTGTTGATGTAATATCTGATTTTTCTGGTAATCCATGCAACGACGTGAAAACTGTCAACAACTGCAATACTGTTAGGAAAATAACGTTTTGTGTAGTTGATATAGGGGTTGTACATATCACAAATAAGATATTTTACATTCTTGCGTTCTTCTAAAGGAATTGATAGAAAGTAGGCATTGGTTGTTTCTTCCCATCGATTAGGAAGAATATCGACGATTTCTAGGGTGTTGAAATCCATAATAACCAGAGCATAGCGATGTTTGAAATCTATATCTAAAAAGACTTCATCAACAGAAATTATTTCTGGTAGAGGAAGACGCTTAACATCCAAATATTGAAGAAATATATAATGTACGGCAGTATCAGAAATATTATATCTTTTAGCGACATCTGCAGTGGTGATATGTATATTCTTCATTTCATTAAGAATCATATAAGGAGTAATATTGGAAGATTGTTTATACTTACTAATAAAGTTAAATTGATCATTGAAGTAAAGATTACATTGAGGGTTGGTACATCTCCATTTTCTTTGAGCTACGATAAGTTTTAGTTGAAAGCCATCCTGCAGAATAGGGTGATTTATTTTTCTGATGTATTTTCCTTTAGAATGCATTCTAGAAGAACAGGCAGGACAGAATTCAACTTTAAGAACTTTTTCCAAATGTATTTCTTTAGTGTTGCCATCAATTAAAATCTTAGAGATAATAATGTCTTTATCTTCAATGTTTAAAAATTTCATGATATCATTGTTCATATAGTTCCTTTCATAGTATCTAGACAATATCAATGATAAACGAACTATAAAAAGAAACAACAGCCAGAATCCTAGCTGTTGTTTTTTAATGGCAATTATTAGAAGTCTATCCCCCTAAAGTTGTCCCCTAAAGTAGACCCCCACGGTTGAGACCCCTAAATTCT
>JAUNWT010000083.1 GCA_030540195.1 Bacillota bacterium
TCTCGTCGAGTGCCCATTTATACTACCATCCATTTCTTCTTTTGTAAAGCTTTTTTTGAAAAAAATTTATTTTTTATTTTGTACTGTTTTTATATCAAAAAAAATCCACTTGGTATTACCCAAATGGATTCCTATTATAACACTATTATTGAGCCATTTTTTCCAAACGAGCACGACGTTTTTGTGCATCTGCTTGACATTTAGCCATTAATTGTTCTGCATGTTCTGGATTTACTTTTAATAATTGTGAGAATCTGTTTTCACCTAATAAGTAATCTTTAAATCCATCGAAGTTTGGAGTCTTAGAATCTAATTGTAATGGATTCTTTCCTTCTTCTTCTAATCTTGGATCATATCTTAATAAGTTGAAATATCCACAATCAATTGCACGTTTTTGTTCAGCTTGATGATTTGCTAAACCACCTTTAATACCATGCGCTTGACATGGAGCATAAGCAATAATTAATGATGGTCCATCATAGCTTTCAGCTTCTTTCATTGCTTTAATTGTTTGTGCAGGATTTGCACCCATAGCAATTTGTGCAACATAAACATGACCATAAGCCATAGCGATTTGTGCTAAATCTTTCTTAGCTCCTGTTTTACCACCAGCAGTAAACTTAGCGATAGAACCAGCTTGAGATGATTTAGAAGATTGTCCACCAGTATTTGAATATACTTCAGTATCTAATACTAAGATATTAACATTTTCATTATTAGCGATAACATGGTCTAATCCACCATAACCGATGTCATAAGCCCATCCATCTCCACCAACAATCCATTGGGATTTAGAAACTAAGTTACCTTTATTATCTAAAACTTCTTTAATTGCTTCGTTTGAAGACGCTTCAACTAATTTTAATAATTCTGGAACAATTGCTTTTTCTTCACTTCTTTGTCCTTTTACAGATAAGTATTTTTCAATTGTTTCTTTTAATTCAGGTTCACAAGCATCTTTAGCCTCTTCCATTACTTGAATCATATGTGCTTCATTATAGTTTTGAGCTAATTTCATACCATAACCAAATTCAGCATTATCTTCAAATAATGAGTTACACCATGCTGGACCTTGTCCGTTTTTATCAGTTGTAAATGGTGTAGATGGTGTAGAACCAGAATAAATTGAACTACATCCTGTAGCATTTGCAATCATCATGTCTGATCCAAATAATTGAGTTGCTAATCTATAATATGGAGTTTCTCCACATCCTGGACAAGCACCAGATACTTCAAAATATGGTCTCTTGAATCCAACACCTTTTACAGTAGTTGTAGGATATTTATCATCACGATATTCTACTTCTTTATAGATATAATCAGCTAATGGAGCATGTTCTAATTCTTCATGAACATTAACCATTTTTAAAGCTTCACCTTTTTTATTTCCTAAACATTGTTCAACACATAAACCGCATCCAACACAGTTATCTGGTGAAACTTGAATTCTATAAGATAATCCATCAACACCTTTACCCATAGGTTTTAAAACATCATTAGAGATATCTTCTGGTGCATTAGCGATTTCTTCATCAGTCATTAAGAACGCACGAATTGTAGCATGTGGACAAACCATAACACAGTTATTACATTGGATACAGTCATCTTTATTCCATTGAGGAACCATTGTAGCAATTCCACGTTTTTCCATATAAGCCATTCCAGATTTCATAGAACCATCTAATTTATCCATGAATGCTGAAACTGGTAAATCGTTACCATCTAATGCGTTGATTACAGAAACGAAATTATCAAAATGATCATCACCTGTTAATTTTTTAGTTTCTTGAATTTCTAAATCAGCCCATTTTGGATCAACTGTTACTTCTTCAATTGCATCTTTACCTGCATCAATGGCTTTATAGTTTAATTGAACAATGGCATCACCTTTTTTACTATAAGATTTTTTAGCCATTTCTTTCATATATTCTACTGCTTTATCAATTGGTAAAATTTGTGGATTTAATGCAAAGAATGCAGATTGTAAAATAGTATTTGTACGACGTCCCATACCAATTTCCATAGCAATCTTATTAGCATTAATAATATAGAATTTAGCATTCTTTGTAGCTAATTGTTTTTTCACTCTATTTGGTAAATAATCAGCAATTTCTTCTTTAGAGAATTCTGTATTTAATAAGAATGAACCATTTTTCTTTAAGTTTTTCAACATATCATATTTTAATACATAATTATCTAATGAACATGAGATAAAGTCTGCATTATTTACATAATATGTAGCACGAATTGGTGAAGCACCGAATCTTAAGTTAGAACGAGTTGTTCCACCTGCTTTTTTACTATCATAAGCAAAGTATGCTTGAGAATATAAATCTGTATGATCTCCAATAATTTTAATAGAAGATTTATTAGCTGATACAGTACCATCTGATCCTAAACCATAGAATAGACATTCTGTATAATCACCAGTTACATTAAATTCTTCAGTTGGTAATGATAAATGAGTAACATCATCAACAATACCAATAGTAAAACTATTGAATGGATTATCAGAATTCAAATGATCATAAACTGCTTTAATTTGTGCAGGGTTTGTATCTTTAGAACCCATACCATAACGTCCACCAATTAAAACTTCAGCATCTTTTACAACACTGCATACATCTAAGTATAATGGTTCACCAGCAGATCCTGGTTCTTTTGTACGATCTAATACCGCAATTTTCTTAGCTGAAGCAGGTAATACTTTTAATAAGTATTTTGCTGAGAATGGACGATATAAATGAACTTTAACTAAACCAACTTTTTCTCCAGATTTAGCCATTTCATCAATTGTATCTTTAATTGTTTCAGTAACAGAACCCATAGCGATAATAACCCTATCAGCATTTGGATCACCATAATAAGTAAATGGTGCATATTCTCTACCTGTTACTTCTGAGATTTTTTTCATGTAATCAGCAGCAATTTCTACAACTGCATCAATATGTTTATTTTGAGCTTCTCTACCTTGGAAGTAGATATCATCGTTTTCAGCTCCCCCACGTTCAATTGGGTTTGTATGAGGATTTAATGCATTTGCTTTAAATTTAGCTAAAGCTTCTTTATCTAATAAGCTTTCTAATACATCATAATCCATTACTTCTACTTTTTGAATTTCATGAGATGTTCTAAATCCATCAAAGAAGTGCATTACCGGAACAGATCCTTTGATTGCAGTTAAGTGAGCAACTCCCCCTAAATCCATTACTTCTTGTACTGAATGAGAACAGATCATTGGAATACCAGTTTGACGACAAGCATATACGTCTTGATGATCCCCAAAGATATTAAGTGAACGAGTTGCTAAAGCACGTGCAGCAACATGGAACACACCTGGTAAATTTTCACCAACAATTTTATATAAGTTTGGGATCATTAATAATAATCCTTGAGATGCTGTAAATGTAGTTGCTAACGCTCCACCTTGTAAAGCACCATGAACTGCACCAGCAGCACCTGCTTCTGATTGCATTTCAATAACATTTACAGGAGATCCAAAGATATTCTTCATTCCATTTGCAGCCCATGCTTCAGCATGTTCAGCCATTGGAGATGAAGGTGTGATAGGATAGATACTTGCTACTTCAGAAAATGCATACGCAACATGAGCAGCAGCTTGGTTACCATCCATTGACAAATATTTTTTAGCCATAATTAAAAAATTCCTCCTTTTGCTTACTTCATTATACTACTTTCCCAACATTTTGACTACACGTATTCATGAATTCGCTTACTATTTCTATTAGAAATAAAAAATAGGACCATATAGTCCCATTAATTTTTACTCGTCATATATGCCGTCATCGCCCCAATAACTATAAAAACTAAAGAAAATAGATTACTAAACTGCCCTAATGCTAATTGGATAGCTACCGTTAAAGAAAGAGATTGATTCCAAAAAGTATAGTATGTCAGTATCGGTGTAAATAGTGTTCCTAGAAGATAGCAAACCGCTGAAATGATTCCAACTTTCTCACTTCCGTAACGAGCTATTTTTAAAACAACAAAACCTGTAAAATAACCTGTTAAAATATCAAAATAAGAGAAACTCCAACCTATTTTCATACTAAGTAAATCAAAAGCAATCGTTGAAAAAATAGCAATCACCGTACCGACAATAAGCATTCTTACATAATCACTCACTGACAAATGATAATCATTATTTTGATTAAAAAACTTTTTAGCTTCTTGTCTTTGCTTATATTCATTATATTTTTCTTGAAAGTTCATCAAACCACCACCTAATTGATAATAATCTTTTTCTTAGTATTTCTTTTTTCTAGAATAATCGTTGTCACAAAACCACCAAGCATACCGCCTATATGTCCTGAAAGAGAAATAGAAGGAATAGCAACAGAAATAAAAAGCATCAATAATACACTTGTTGCTATTTGTTTAAATAGATAACTATAAATATCTTTATAAAGCATCGCTAATGCCAAAAGTGAACCAATAAGTCCAAAAATAACACCAGAAATACCTCCCATAACACTACTTGTTCCAATATTAAACAATAAAAATAAAAGATATGAAAAACATGTTGTTGAAAGCATCGAAACAACAATTACAATGGCATATTTCTTTTTCTTAAGAATCCTTTCCATTAAAATTCCTAAATTATAAAGAGAATATACATTGCAAAAAATATGCATTAAACCAAAATGTATAAAATTAGCCGTAATAAAACGATAATACTCATGATTATAGTAAACATATAAGGGATTAAAACCACCTGTATCAATCCCTTCCATCGCTGACATTTCTACACCATAGCGTAATGTTGTATATAAATAAACAATAACACAAATTCCCATTAAGTCATATGTAATTATACAATCTTTATATCTTCTATCCATTTGCATCTCCAATAAATTCAAAAATAGACATTTGATCAATATTGATTTCTTCTTCTACTTCTTCTTTTTTATTTTCATTATAAATCATCTCAAAACTCATATCTGAAACAATGTTTTTAATATATATTGGTGTTGTTTTCATTTCCAATAAACGTCGATTGCCAAAACAATCATTATCAATTACAAGAGAAATCGTCCAGTTATGATGCATATTATGCATAATAGTAAACCATGTTGCTCCGCGATTGATTTTACTAGAAACAACAACTTGAAATTTCGATAAACCACATACATAACTATTACGATCAATCGCATGAGTTACTGTAAATCTTTTTATTGGATCAATGGCACTCAATAAAACAAGATTTCCAGAACGAATATAGCGTTTGAATTCTATTGCCCTATCTTCCATCTTTTCACATAAAAAACTGATAATATGCCCATGATGATGGAGTGCATATTGAAATGCTTCTTGGTCTACACCTTTACAATCATTAGAAATCAACCATTTATTTTCATTATTAATTTTATCAACTAATCTTTTAATACACCCTTTTTCTTTTTTGGTTACAGTTTGTAATCCTGTAAGAGAAATCCCTTCAAATTCCACAGGAAGATTTCCTACAACAAAAAGACATGTAGGTGCACTCTTCTTCATTTTTTTAACAAGAATTTGTGGATATTCTTCATCATATTTTGTAATAATACGAATTCCTTTTTGCTCATATTCATAAATATGTTTTAAAAATACATTCATCGTTTTCATTCTTTGCACTATTTTATAAGAAGTATACTCAGAAATATCTAAAATATCCATCAATTCATCTGCATTCAAGCCAAACAGGCACCCCGGTCCACTTAAACCATGTACTTTTAAATTTTTTTCAACTTCAATCCATTCATCAAAAGTCAAAACTGCATCTTTATATGCATGTAAATCACATGTAAACAACATCGTTGCTAAACTATTAAGATTTAACATCATTTTTTCCATCATAATCACCTTGTTTTTATTATAGCTTATAGCATAAAAAAAAGCTATGATGATATTTCATCACAACTTTCTTAAAAAACAACGACTAATAACATTTTAAATTGTTCTTTTCCATAGACTGCATGTGGTAGACCCGCAGGCATTACAATTGATTCACCTTCATGTAAAATATATTTTACACCATCGATTGTAATTTCTCCTTCACCATCTAAACAAGTCACAAAAGCATCTCCACCGCTTTTATGAGAACTAATTTCTTCTCCTTTATCAAAAGAAAAAAGAGTTACACTTAATGCTTCGTTTTGAGCTAATGTTTTAGAAACAACTTGTCCTTTTTGATAAGCTACTTCTTCTTTTAATTTTAATACTTTTTGTTTATCGATATTTTTTAACATATTCTTTCCTCCAATAATAATATTTTACCATATTACTATTTATTAATCATGAGATATGCTCTTTTTTATAAATTTGATTACTTCATCGAGCATCTCTTCACAAAAGAACATAGGTCCGCCATGATCTGCCCCTTTCATACGATAAAAAACAACCTCTTTATTTTTATCTTTTAAAGCCTTATACAGTTTAACACTTTGTTTAAACGCAACTAAACGGTCTTTTGTACCATGAGCAATTAAAATAGGTGGAATATCTCCATCTAAATATGTCATTGGGCTTGTTTGGCGTGCTATATCTAAATGTTCTAAAACATTTTTTCTTCCAATCAAATATCCTTCTGGACTATCGGGTTGTTGATGATTTTCAGTTGTTGGAAAGCCATCTTTCATCGTAATATCAACCACACCATAAAAATCAACGATAGCTCGTACTTCATTTGAATATTCTGGATACAAAGAGCCATTAAATAATGGTAATTTACTTGTAAGACCACTCACTAAAGCAACATGCCCACCTGATGAATCGCCAAATAAATAAACATTTTGTTCATCAATAAAATATTCTTCATGATGTTTTCTTAAAAAACGAATTGCTGTTTTAGTATCTTCTATTTGTGCAGGAAAAGGAGCTAAATCACTTTCACGATATTGTACAATTGCTACAACAAAACCTTGCTTACATAAATAATTAAGCTGTCCTACATGTTGATAAACATTTTGTTTATGCCAAGCAGAACCCTGAACATAGACAATTACTGGATATTTTTCATTTTCCATCACTCTTTTACGAGGTACTAATATTTGTAAAACACGACTAACTCCATCAATATTCATATATTCAACATCAGGAATATACATGGTATCCATTTCTTGATCAGACATAATACGTGTTTGCATTCCCTCAATAAAAGTTTCATCTTCTATCATTTCTTCATACGTCATTTTATCATCTCCTAATATTTATTATTTCACTTAAAGAAAAAAACTTCAACCAGTGAATTATCACAAATAAAAAGAGAGTAGCTTTCACTACCCTCCTCATAAACTATTTACCCATTTTTTCTTTAACAGCAGCTTGAGCAGCAGCTAAACGTGCTAATGGTACACGGTATGGAGAACATGAAACATAAGTTAAACCAATTCTATGACAGAATTCAACAGTTCTAGGATCTCCACCATGTTCACCACAGATACCTAATTTAATATCTGGACGAACTGGTTTTGCTTTATTAATAGCAATTTGCATTAATTGTCCAACACCATTTTCATCAATATGAGCAAATGGATCAGATTCAAAGATGTTCTTAGTATAATATTCATTTAAGAATTTAGCAGCATCATCACGAGAGAATCCATAAGTCATTTGAGTTAAGTCATTTGTACCAAATGAGAAGAATTCAGCTTCTTTTGCGATTTCATCTGCAGTTAATGCAGCACGAGGAATTTCAATCATTGTACCAACTTTATATGGTAATTCAACACCTGCTTCTTCGATAATTGCATCAGCAGTTTTGCATACGACATCTTTAACATATTTTAATTCTTTAATATCTCCAACTAATGGAATCATGATTTCAGGAACAACATTTTGCCCTTCTTTATTAACAGCAATTGCAGCTTCAATAACTGCTCTTGTTTGCATTTCAGCAATTTCTGGATAAGTTACTGCTAAACGGCATCCACGATGACCCATCATTGGGTTGAATTCTTTTAATGATTCAACACGTGCTTTTAACGCATCAAATGTCATACCTAAACTTTCAGCTAAAGGTCTGATTTCTTCATCTGTATGAGGTAAGAATTCATGTAAAGGTGGATCCAAGAAACGAATTGTTACTGGATAGATTTCCATTGCTTTAAATAATTCTTTAAAGTCAGATCTTTGATATGGTAAGATTTTTTCTAGAGCTTCTTTTCTTGCTTCTACTGTTTCAGCAGTAATCATACGTCTGAAGTTGAAAATTCTTTCTTCTTCGAAGAACATATGTTCTGTTCTACATAAACCAATACCTTCTGCTCCAAATTTACGTGCTTGTAAAGCATCTCTTGGAGTATCAGCATTTGTTCTAACTTTTAATGTACGTACATCATCAGCCCATGACATAAATGTTTCAAAGTCACCACTGATTTCAGGTTCTACAGTTCTGATTCTTTCACCGTAAACATTACCTGTACTTCCATCTAATGACATATAGTCACCTTCATGATATTTTTTACCATCTGGTGTCATTAACACTTTTGCTTCTTCATCAACTCTTAAGCTTCCGCATCCACATACACAGCAAGTACCCATACCACGAGCAACGACAGCCGCATGTGATGTCATACCACCACGAATAGTTAAAATACCATGAGCAATATTCATACCTTCGATATCTTCTGGTGAAGTTTCAAGACGAACTAATAAGATATCTTGAACACCATTTTTATGAGCTTCAATAACATCTTCTGCTGTGAAGTAAATACGTCCTGTTGCAGCACCTGGAGAAGCAGCTAATCCTGTAGCCACAACTTGAGCACATTTCAATGAAGTTTCTTCAAAGTTTGGATGTAATAATTGATCTAATTGTCTTGGTTCTACTTTTAATAAGGCTTGTTCTTTAGTAATCATTCCTTCATTTACTAAATCAACCGCAATTTTTAAAGCAGCTTGTGCAGTTCTTTTACCGTTACGAGTTTGTAACATGAATAATTTACCATTTTCAATAGTAAATTCCATATCTTGCATATCTCTATAATGTTCTTCAAGAATGTCACATACTTTACAGAATTGTTCATAACATTCTGGCATAACATCATTTAATGTTGCAATTGGTTGAGGTGTACGAATACCAGCAACAACGTCTTCACCTTGAGCGTTCATTAAGTATTCACCGAATAATTTCTTTTCACCAGTTGCAGGGTTACGAGTGAAGGCAACACCTGTACCAGAAGTATCTCCTGTATTACCATAAACCATTTGTTGAACGTTTACAGCAGTTCCCCATGAACCAGGAATATCATTTAAGCGTCTATAAGTGATTGCACGATCATTGTTCCATGAACGGAATACAGCTTTGATTGCTTCCATTAATTGAACTTTTGGGTCTTGTGGGAAGTCAACACCTGCATGTTTTCTATATTCTTCTTTATAAATAGCAACGACTTCTTTTAAATCTTCAGCAGTTAAATCTGTATCAAATTCAACACCTTTTTCTTCTTTAATATCATCAAATTTTCTTTCAAATGAGCTTTTTGGGAATCCCATAACAACATCTGCGAACATTTGAATGAATCTTCTATAACTATCATATACGAATCTTTCATTATTTGTAATTTTAGTAAATCCAGTAGCTACTTCATCATTTAAACCTAAGTTTAAAACAGTATCCATCATACCTGGCATTGATTCTCTTGCTCCAGAACGAACAGATACTAACAATGGATTTGTTGGATCTCCTAATTTTTTTCCAGTTTCTGCTTCTAATTCAGCTAATTTATTATCAATTTGCGCACAAATTTCAGGCGAAATTTGTTTTCCATCTTCATAATAAGCAGTACAAGCTTCTGTCGATACAGTAAATCCTTGTGGAACAGGTAAACCAATGCTTGTCATTTCAGCTAAGTTAGCCCCTTTACCTCCAAGGATGACTCTCATATCTTTATTTCCTTCTTTGAAAGAGTAAACATATTGTTTCATTTCAATCAATCCTCCTAATTAATCAACTAATATAATTATACACATGATAGCCCTTACATTCAAGTGAAAATTGATACCGCTTTCATAATTTTTATTAATTATGTTGATTCTATCGCCTTTAATTTTTTAAAAAAACCTAACTAAAGATAAATGTTGGTGATAACACCTAATAATGTCAGTCTA
>JAUNWT010000084.1 GCA_030540195.1 Bacillota bacterium
GTCCATAATGTAATAAATCAAATGTACCATAAGTAATAACTCTTTTCATACCTAACCCTCTTTTACTTTTAATAATACTATTTTCAAAATTAATATCTGCGACAGATTTTGTAAGTTCTGTTTTACGATCACGATTCATTAAGGCGTTAACTGCTTCACTTGGACTGACTTTACCTTTCACGATAGCATCGACCATGGCAGTAATTGGCATTTCTACGTCATATCTTTTAGCAAGTTGCATCGCAGCTGGTAAAGCATTTAAACCTTCAACGACCATACCAACTTCTTTTGTAGCTTCATCCACGTTGTAACCTTGACCAATTAATGTTCCACATTTAAAGTTACGACTATGCACACTGGTTGCTGTAACGATCAAATCACCAATTCCTGCAAGACCGTGGAATGTTTGTTCAAGACATCCCATTGTTGTTCCTAAACGTGTCATTTCCGAAAGACCACGGGTAATAAGGGCAGCACGAGTATTATCGCCATAATTTAAACCATGAGAAATACCAGCCGCTAAAGCAATGATATTTTTCAAAGCACCACATAATTCAACCCCACGGACATCAACGTTTGTATAAACACGCATACATGTATCTTGGAAAAGGTTTTGTACTTTTTCGGCAACTTCTAAATCATCACAAGCAGAAACAATGGTTGATGGCATATCTCTTACAACTTCTTCGGCATGAGTTGGACCTGATAAAGCTACGATTTTTGCTTGGTTTCCTAAAACGTCTCGAATGATTTCAGACATGGTATAAAGGCTGTCTTTTTCAACCCCTTTGGCTAGATCAATTAAGATTTGATCTTTAATATAATCTTTTGCCGTTTCCATTGTACTTCTCATAAAAATGGAAGGAACAGCTACTACTAAATACTCACTATTGCATACTTCCTTAATGTCTGTCGTAAATTCCATATCATCTGGAATTTCTAATTCAGGTAATTTTGGATGGGTTCTATTTTTTTGAATATATTCAATTTCTTGAGGTAGAGCCGACCAAACCATCACTGAGTGATGACGATTGCATAACACTCTTGCGACAGCCATACCCCATGTACCTGCTCCTAAAACACCAACTTTATACATGATAAAAACCTCCTATTTCTTGATGTATTTCATTTTTTCATCTTTTATAAAAATCCAATGATCATCATTTGAATCATTTTCACTAAAATGATAATCATCAATCACAATTTCTTTTATTTGTTTAATATCTTCAATATGATGTTCAATTAAATAATTGAGCATCATACCTCTTGCTTTTTTTAAGTACACGGCATTTCTTTTAAAAGTATGCCCACTTCTTATGACAAAATCAAGTTGAATGATTTTATGTGAAATCATTTTTTCATATTCTTTTGTACTTAAAGAAAGAATCACATCTTCCTCTTTTAAATAATTATTGATTTCATCTTGCCAATAAGTATATAAGCTTATATCATTTAATTTATGTTTCATTTCTAAACGATGATAACTTACAGCATCATTATAACGTAAAATCCCATAAAGTGGAGAATTAATTAGTAAATGCTTATCTAAATAATCCCATTCTTCTTTTTGATAATTATTTAAATCAAGTTGTTTAAAAACAACGCCATTAAATAAATTCAATGCCCCAAAGGTTTCTTCATTATGAAAATAATCATAAATCAAAGAAGATTGTTTAAAAGAAATCTTCATCAGATCATGAATTTGATCAATATCTAATTCTTTTAATTGTTTTCTTAAAAACTCTGCTTTATTAAAAAACAAAGGTATTTGTTTTTCAATAGGAAAATGTTTTTCTTTTAAACTTTTTGCATCTGCAATTATTATTTTCATAGACTTCACCATATCCATTATATCTTAAAATAAAAAAATATGATATACTACAAAAGGTGATTAAAATGAATACAACAATTATAGATAAAATACTCATCCATATGTTGGATATGGAACATAGTCAAATCCTTTATTCAGATCAATTCATTGATTTAATCGAAGGAACAACAGAATATTATGATAAAAAAATAGAAAAATGTTTAACGAATACAACAACGAAAGAACTTGTAGTTGGAAGTGAACATCATTTACTTCAAGCAGCCAGAAATATGATTATTGATGATGAACAATTTATGGCTGAATCAAAAAAGATTGCGCAAGATTTATTTGCAGTTAGTAAATATGTTGAAGAAATGCCTAATAGTAATTTAATGTTTGTTGAATGCAAAGTTGATGGGGAAAAGATGATTCTTATCATGAAATTAAATTATAAAGTGACACCTATTTCTATTGTTGAAGAAGTTGAAGGAAAACGTGCCATTAAATTTGTCAATAGACAAAGTTTACCTCCTAAAACTTCAGCCGTAGAAGAAGCGATTATTATTAATGTTGATAAAAATACGATTTCTTTAATTGAAAAAAGATTTCAAATTGATGGAAAACCTGGATATTATCTTAATGAACAATATATTAAGGGTGAACCTAAACTTACTGATAAACAAAAAATGAGTATCGTGAATAAAGTCGTTAAAAAAGTCGATAGTGAATATAATGTCTTTGAAGGGGATCCAACAGCCATGGTTAAAAAGGAAATGATTGATTTGGTGATGGAACATCTTCCTTTAAAACCAATGGAAATTGCGAAGAAAGTGATGGGGGATGATTATAATGCCCAAGAAGAAGTTGAAACAATCATGAGAGATTTAGGGATTGAAGAAGATGACGAAATTGTCAATGTACCACTTTCTTTAGATCGTATGTCACGTTGTAAACTTGTTTTAGATGATGATCGTATTGTTGAATTAAATGTAGAAGATTATTTAAATCATGAAAATATTGTGACAGAAACAGATATGTCGGGATATTCAACGATTACTTTAAAGAATATTAAGGATATTAAGATTAAATAAAGACAAGAAGTTTTCTTTATGATAGAATAAACAGGCATATAATGAAAGGAAATAGATAAATGAGTAAAGTAATTAAATTAGGTAACTATAAAGGAATTGAATTTAAAGTAGAAAAAGTACCTGTATCTAATGAAGAAGTAGAACAACAAATCCAAATGATTTTAGCTCAATCAAGCCAAACAGAAGAAAAAGAGGGTGACACTGTTGAAAACGGTGATATCGCTACAATTGACTTCGTTGGATTAAAAGATGATGTGGCTTTTGAAGGTGGAACAGGAAATGATTATGATTTAGAAATCGGTTCAGGATCATTTATTCCAGGATTTGAAGAACAAATGGTTGGAATGAAAGTTAATGAAACAAGAGATTTAAACTTAACTTTCCCAGAAAACTATCAAGCAGCAGAATTAGCTGGACAAGATGTTGTTTTTAAAGTAACAGTTAAAAAATTATCTGTTAAAAAAGATGCTGAATTAAATGATGCATTTGTTGAAGGTTTAGGTGTACCTGAAATTAAAACAGTTGAAGATTTAAAAGCTTATATTAATGAAGGTTTACAACAACAACATGATCAACAATATGAAACTCAAAAAGAAAATACTATTTTTGATACTTTCATGGCTGAAAGTGAAGTTGAATTAGATGATGATGCTATTGATGAAGCATTAGACAGACAAATGTCTTATATGGCTAATCAAATGATGGCTCAAGGTATTCAATTAGATCAATACTTACAAATGACAGGTATGGATGAAGAAAAATTAAGAGAACAAATGAAACCATCAGCTACTCAACAAGCTAAATTAGAAGCTTTAATTGATGAAATTATTGCAGTTGAAAAGATTGTTGTCACTGAAGAAGTTTTAGATGAACAATTAAATATGGTTGGACAAGCTAATCAAATGACTAAAGAACAAGTATTAGAAAAAATTGATTTAGAAGGATTCAAAAGAGATCTTTCTCGTATGCAAGCAAGCCGTTTAATTGTTAATAGTGCAGTTGAAAAATAGTTGAAAATTCCACGATAAAGTGGAATTTTTTTATTATACTGTATAAAAATAATTTTTTCATTGATATTTCTTTTTCTTAAGGTAAAATAGGTTGAGTAATTAAAACAAAAGGGTTAAAATGTTTATTTGTATTAAGGGAGGTTTCATTTTATTATGAAAATCATTGTTTTGGGAGCCGGTAAAGTCGGAAAAACACTTATTAAACATATGTCAAATGAAGATCATGATATTATCGTAGTTGATCAAAATGCGACAAAAGTAGAAGAAGTTGTCAATCAATTTGATGTTATAGGTGTTGTAGGTAATGGTGGTTCATATGATATATTAATGGAAGCAGGGGCTGAAGATGCCAATCTTATCATTTGTGTAACTGCTTCAGATGAATTAAATATTTTAGCAGGATTAATGGCTAAGAAGATGGGAACAAGACATACAATTGCGCGTGTAAGAAATCCAGATTATTCATCACAACGTGATTTTATGAGAAATCAATTAGGTTTTTCAATGATCATCAATCCAGAATTAGAAGCGGCAAGCGAGATTCGTCGTGTGTTATCATTTCCTTCAGCTGTAAAAGTAGATACTTTTTCAAGAGGAAAGGTAGAGCTTGCAGAATTCTTTGTAGAAGATCATAGTCGTTTAAATGGGGTTGAATTAAGTCAACTTCATAAAATTACAAAGACAAATATTCTTGTTTGTGCTGTTAGTCATAATGAAGATGTGATTATTCCTGATGGAAATTACGTAATTAAACCAGGAGATCACTTATATATTACAGGAACACATCGTGATCTTTCTCGCTTCTGTTTAGATATTGGTGTTATTACCACACGTATTAAAAATGTCATTATTATTGGTGGTGGTAAGATTGCTTACTATTTATCAAAACAATTATCAACACAAGGAATTAAAGTTAAAATTATTGAAAAGGATAAAAATCGTTGTCAAGTTTTGGCAGAAAAATTGCCTTATGTCACAATTATCCATGGAGATGGTAGTGATGATGAATTATTAAATGAAGAAGGTATTGAAAACTGTGATGCGGTTTTAGCACTTACAGGTTTAGATGAAGAAAATATTGTTTTATCTTTATCCGCTAAAAGCCTTTATCATAAAAAGACAATTGCGAAGGTAACACGTATGAACTATACAGGACTTTCGGATGTCTTAAAAGTAGATAGTATTGTGGCTCCAAAGAAAATCGTAGCCAGTCAAATTATTCGTTATGTGCGTGCTAAAATGAATAAAGATAATGACTCATCAGTTAAAACACTTTATAAAATCGTTGATGGGGAAGTTGAAGCCATTGAATTTAAAGTCACTGAACAATTCAAATATTTGCATAAAACACTTAATGAAATGAAAATTAAAGAACATGTTTTAGTGGCAGCGATTATTCGTGATAATGAAGTGATTGTACCAAAAGGAAATACCACAATGGAATTGAATGATTATGTGATTATTGTTTCTCGTGGAGAAATTATGAAATCACTTAATGATATGTTAAGAGGTTAATTATGAATAGAAGAATGATTGTATTTGCGATAGGAAAACTTCTATCAATGACAGGACTTCTCCTTTTCATTCCTGTTTTGATTTCGTTTATTTATCATGAAAGTCAAGGACTTTATTTTGGGATTGTTGGTGTTATTTTATTACTTATTGGTTTTTTGGTTTCACGAAAAGTTCCTAAAAAGAAAAATATTTATGCCCGTGAAGGTTTTGTCATCGTTGCTTTAAGTTGGATTCTCGTTTCTGCTTTTTCTGCGATACCTTATGTTTTGTCAGGAGAAATTCCTCATTATATTGATGCTTTCTTTGAAATGGTTTCTGGATTTACAACAACAGGTTCATCCATTTTGACGAATGTTGAAGCGATGAGTCATACGGGACTTTTCTGGCGAAGTTTTACCCATTGGATAGGTGGGATGGGAATTTTAGTATTTGTTATTGCCTTTATTCCTATTGCTTCAGGAAGATCAATGCATATTTTAAAAGCAGAAGTTCCTGGTCCTGTTGTTGGAAAACTTGTTTCTAAAGTACGTGCGACAGCGCGTATCCTTTATGTTATTTATGCAGCTTTAACAGTGATCGAAATGATTTTGTTATTACTTGGAGGAATGCCTTTATTTGATAGTATCCTCAATGCTTTTGGTACCGCTGGTACCGGTGGTTTTGCAATCAAGAATGCCAGTATTGCCGCCTATAATAGTGCTTACTTTGATGTTGTCATTACTATTTTTATGATTCTTTTTGGAATCAACTTTAACTTATTCTATTTTATTTTAATTGGAAAAGTAAAAGATGCTTTACGTAGTGAAGAACTTCATTATTATTTAGGAATCATTGCTTTATGTATTATTGTGATTACATGCAATGTTTTACCAATGTATAAAAATGTTTTAGAAGCGTTACGTTATGCTGGTTTTACGGTTGCTTCAACCATTACTACAACAGGATTTGTCGTTGTTGATTATGGTAAATGGCCACTTTTATCACAAATGATTATTCTTGTTTTAACTTTTGTTGGAGCAAGTTCTGGTTCTACTGGTGGGGGAATTAAGATTTCAAGAATTGTGATGTATTTTAAAAGTGCCCGTAAAGAATTAAGAAAAGCACTTCATCCTCATAGTGTACAAACGGTGGAGTTTGAAAATCAACCAATTGATGGAAATGTGATCAGCTCTATTCAAGGATATTTGGTGATTTATCTTATTATCTTTGTTGTATCGTTACTAATTCTTTCTTGTTATAAGATTGATTTTACAAGTGCTTTTTCAGCGGTAGCGACATGTTTAAATAACGTTGGTCCAGGAATGAATGTTGTTGGACCAGTTGGAAATTTCTCATCTTTATCTGATATTTCAAAACTTGTTTTATCTTTTGATATGTTAGCTGGACGTTTGGAAATCTTCCCAATGTTATTGTTATTTGCGCCTTCATCTTGGCGAAAATAGAAATATAAGAAGTAATAAAAGTTATTTTGTTACTTCTTTTTTTTGTGACATTTTTTGTTACAAGATGTTTTATTATATTCGTTGTAATTTTTTTGAAACAGGATATAATTGTATACAACGATTGGAGGATTTAATATGTTAGTAGATGGACATATGCATTTAGAAAATGGTCCCCTTACCAAAGATTATGTAATGCAATTTATTAATGAAGCTTATAAGCAAGGATTTGATCGTATTCAAATCCTTGATCATACACATCGCTTTAAAGAATTTGAAGTGATTTATCAAGGTGTTAAAGATGCTAGTGATTATCAAAAAGAGTGGCTTGCAAATAAGAAAATGAAATTTAAAGATTCACTTTCAAGTTATGTACGTTTAATCAATGAAGTCAAATCAGAAAAATTACCTATAGAAGTACTATTTGGTTTAGAAGTTTGTTATGTACCTGAATACAAAGATGAAATTGAAAGAATTCTAGAACCCTATCAATTTGATTTTTTAGTAGGAGCTATTCATTCCATTGATGGACTTTTGTATGATATGCCTTGGTCTAAAGAAATATTATGGGATAAGTATAATGTAGATGATATTTATCGTCGCTACTATGAACTTATTTTTGATCTTGTAAAAAGTAATTTATTTACGCAATTAGCTCACCCAGATACAATAAAAATGTTTGGATATTATCCAAGTTATGATTTAAAACCAACTTATCATGAACTTGCAAAATTACTTGTAAAACATCATGTTAAAGGAGAATGTAATACGGGATGCTATTATCGCTATCATCATCCTGATAAAGGTTTATCAAAAGAACTTTTGGATATTTTTAAAGAACATCATGTTGATATTATTACAGCGAGTGATGCGCATAAACCAGAAGATGTAGGGACTTGTATTAAAGATATTTATAAATTATGCCAATATGATTAGTTGTTCTTGATTGAACAACTTTTTTGCTTTATGATAATCAAAAAAAGAAAGGTGTTAGAAATGAATATTACAGAATTACTTGATTTAAAGTCAATCGATTTAAATCCACAAGTATCTAGTAAAGAAGAAGTGATTGACCATATGGTTGATTTATTAGATCAAAGTGGAAAATTAAATGATAAAGAAATATATAAAGAAAGTGTTTTAAAAAGAGAAGCACAAAGTACTACAGGAATTGGTGATGGTGTTGCTATTCCTCATGGACAAAGCGAAGGGGTTCAAACAGCGGGACTTGCAGCTATGGTAATCAAAGAAGGGCTTGATTTTCAATCATTAGATGGAAATCCAACGTATTTATTCTTTATGATTGGTGCACCAAAGGATTCAGGTGGTGCTCATTTACAAGCGTTAGCTCAATTATCAACATTATTAATGGAAGAGGACTTTAGAAATGCATTGATCAATGCTTCTTCTAAAGAAGATTTTTTAAGATTAATTGATGAAAAAGAAAATAAAAAAGAAGAAGTCAAAGAAGTTGTTCATCCAGATGTTTTGGCAGTAACAGCTTGTCCAACAGGAATTGCTCATACATTCATGGCAGCTAAAGCTTTACAACAAGCGGGTGAAAAGTTAAATATTTCAATTAAAGTTGAAACAAATGGTCAAGAAGGGGTTAAAAATAAATTAACTCAAGAAGATATTGAAAATTGTAAATGTATTATTGTGGCGGCTGATAAAAAAGTTGAAATGCAACGTTTTGAAGGAAAAAAATTAATTCAAGTTCCTGTGCGTGATGGAATTTCTAAAGCAGAAGAACTTGTTGAAAAAGCAAATAATGAAGAAGCTGAAATTTATCATTATCAAGAAGGAAAAACAAAACAAGGAATTATTCGTACTTTCTATAAGCATTTAATGAATGGGATTTCTCATGCTTTACCTTTTGCAGTAGCAAGTGGAGTCCTTTATGGAATTCTTTATTTATTACAAGATTATGTTTTAACTTATCAAATCTTGACTCTTACAAGTTATGTTCAACAACTTGCGACAATTATGATTGTTCCTGTTGTATCTGCCTATATTGCTGATAGTATTGCTGATCGACCAGCGATGGTTTCTGGATTTATTGGTGGTTTAATTGTTTGTCAAGGTATATCTGCTTTATCTATTTCAACAAATACAGTTTCATTACTTGCGGGTATTGTTGCTGGATTCCTTGCTGGGTATATCTCTTTAATTTTAAGAAAATTGATGTCTTATTTACCACAATGTTTAAAAGGAATTGAAGCATCTCTTTTCCATCCAATTTTATCAACAGCACTTGTTGCTTTGATCATGGTGTATATTAATGGTTATCTTTATGTTGGACATAGCTATATTATTCAATATGTTTCATTAATTGAATCACAAACGATAACAAAAATCTTATTTGGATTTGTTTTAGGAATGATGATGGCTATTGATAATGGAGGACCAATTAATAAAACAGCTTATGTATTTGGTATTGGTATGGTGGTTAGTCGTGATTATTATCCAATGGCAGCAATTATGGCAGGAGGAATGATTCCACCATTTGTCATCGCTTTATCAGCAACAATTTCTAAAAAACGATTTGCTTCAAGAAAAGAAGCATTAATGAATTATGTTAATGGAATTTCCTTTATTTCTGAAGGTGCTATTCCGTTTATTCAAAATGAATCAAAAGTTATTCTACCAGCTTGTTGTTTAGCTGCTGGTCTTGCAGGAGCTTTATCAATGTATTTTGAATGTTCAATTGCTTCACCACATGGTGGTCTCTTCCTCATTTGGATGGTGAATAATCCACTTTATTATTTAGCGACAATTGGTCTTTCAACGGTTGTAGGAACATTACTTTTATTCATTTTTACAAAATTAAAAAAATAAAAATTAATTAATAATAAATCTTTGAAGTCCAATTTGGACTTCTTTTTTTGGACTAAACGTCCATTGAAGAAAGAAAAGAAGGACGATAAAATAATGATAAATAGAAATAATTGTTTTATAAAAGTTAAGTCGTTTTTGA
>JAUNWT010000085.1 GCA_030540195.1 Bacillota bacterium
TTTGATTAGTTTTTCAAAAGATACTTACCAACATTTATCTTTAGTTAGGTTTTTTAAAAAAAATTAGAACAAGAAACAGCCTAACGGCTATTTGCTTGTTCTATTTCTACTTTTCGTCCATTCAATTTTTCTTTTTGGCAATGTTTCATTACTTTTTTTACAGCTTTATCATTAATATTTACAAACGTAAACTTTCTTTTAATATCAATTCCTTGAATATCACTTTCTCTAATATTTGCCTTTGATACTAAGAAATGAATAATATCTTTTTTCTTTGCCTTATCCATAGATCCTACCGTTAAAAATAAACGTGTATAACCTTCACTTGCACCTTTTTTACGTTTTGATGAAGATTCAAGTTTTTCTTTTGTATAAGGAAAACCAATTTCTTGATTTAAAGATAATTCTATTAAAGCTGCCGTTACATCTTTTAACATATGATTTTCAATTTGATTAACCAAATCTTTCATTGGCTTATGTTCTCCATGTAAAATCATATCTTCTAATTTATACATTAATTCTGTTACTTTATGTTGATGGATTTGTGTTAATGTTGGTGCTTCCAATTTTTCAATATGAGATTTTGTTTTTCTTTCAATTTCTTTTAAATAGCGTTCTTCTTTTCCCACAACAATTGTATAGGCTTTTCCCTCACGGTTCGCACGTCCTGTACGTCCAATACGATGTACATAAAGATCTACTTCTTGAGGTAATTCATAGTTGATAACATGACTAATATTTTCTACATCAATACCCCTAGCGGCTACATCTGTCGCAATTAAATAATGAATTGTTCCCTCTTTGAATTTCTTTAACGTACGCATACGATGATCTTGATTTAAATCACCATGCATCGCTTCTACATTATAATTAGCCTTTTGCATTTGTTCCGTTACTTCATCAACACTTCTTTTAGTACGACAGAAAATAATTCCTGATTGTACGGTTTCACTATCGATAATACGGCATAATGTTTCAAAACGATCTTTTTGTTTAACTTCAAAATAGTATTGTTTAACTGTATTGGCAGTCACTGTTTTTTGTTTAACTTGAATATGTTTATAATCAGGTTTCATGTAATTTTTCGCAATTTTTTTAATACCTTCTGGCATTGTTGCAGAAAATAACATGGTCGTATGATCTGAATTTGTTTTAGAAATAATGGTTTCAATATCTTCTACAAATCCCATATTCAACATTTCATCAGCTTCGTCTAAAACTACATAAGAAACTTCATCTAGTTGAAGCACTTTACGTCTCATTAAATCCATCATTCTTCCTGGTGTTCCTACAACAATATCAACACCTTTTTTAATCGATTTAATTTGTTTTTCAATACCACTACCACCATAAACACAAGCAAAACGTAAAGAACTGTATTTTCCAAGTTTCTTTAATTCTTCATGAATTTGCATGGTAAGTTCTCTTGTTGGTGACAAGATATAAGCTTGTGGTTTCTTTTTTCTTTCCTTTAAATTTGTAAGTAAAATACTTGAAAACGCCAAAGTTTTTCCTGTTCCTGTTTGGGCTTGTCCAATAACATCATAACCTTCCAAAATAACAGGGATAATATTTTCTTGAATAGGTGTTGGTTTTTCAAAACCTAATTCATTGATTGCTTTTAATAATTCTTCACTTAATCCTAATTTTTCAAATTTATTCATTCATTTTCTCCTCAAGTTTTTCGAGTATAACATAATTCATTTTAAAATGCAAAAAAAGAATGCATTAACATACATTCTTTAAATCACCCTTTAAAAAACCTTGAATATTATCAACAACTAAATCAAACAAACGATTTCTTGCTTCTACTGTTGCCCATGCAATATGAGGTGTCATTAAAAGTTTTGAAGCATCATTAATTTGTAGTAAAGGACTTTCTTTTACAAGAGGTTCACTTTCAAAAACATCAAGTCCCGCTCCCGCAATTTCATTATTTTGTAAAGCTTCAACAAGCGCTTTTTCATCAACAATACCACCACGTCCCACATTAATTAAAATTGCTTCATTTTTCATAAGTTTAAATGACTCTTCACCAATTAATCCTTTAGTTTGCTCATTTAAAGGACAATGAATAGAAACAATATCACTTGTTTTTAGTAATGTTTCTAAATCAACTGAGAGATAATCTTGCTTCGTATTTTTTCCACTTGTTGAATAATACTGAATTTGACAACCGAAAGCTTCAGCAATTTTAGCCACCGTACGTCCAATATTTCCCATACCAATAATACCCCATGTTTTTCCATGTAATTCATAAAAATGAGGTCCAATATGACTAAACATGCCACTATCACTATATTGTCCACTTTGAACATAATGATGATAATAGCTATTTTTATGTAATAAATCTAAAGTTAACGCAAAAGTATGTTGCGCAACACTTAATGAAGAATAACCTGCCACATTACATACGGTAATACCATGACGATGACAATAATCTAAATCAACATTATTGACACCTGTTGCGGTAATACAAATAAGTTTTACTTTAGAGGCATATTGTAAGACTTCTTCAGTAAGTAAACATTTATTAGTAATAATGATATCCGCTTCTTTAATACGTTCAATAACTTCTTCTGGATTACTTTGTTTATAAATCGTTGCTTGTCCAAATTGATTCAACTTAGAAAGATCAACATCGTCTCCTAAACAAACACTATCTAAAAAGACAACGCTAGAACTCTTTTTTTTTAAAATATTTAAAATATCTTCATAAGATTTTCCTGAAAAGAATTTTCCTAAATTGATTGCTTCATTAATATCTAAAATAGAACTTTCATGATAAATCCCTTTCATTTCATTATCTTCAAATTCAAAACTTAAATATTTATTTAAAAGACAAATTCCTAAGGCTCTTGATGTCATTTCTTTATCTTCTTCAATCGTATCTAAAATATTTTGAATAAAAGATGCGTCCTCTTGTACACATTTAGTAAGAGCTTCTTCTACTTCAACCCCTTCAAATAAATGATTTCTAAAACCATCATGATAAAGAAGTGGTAAAACCACATCATAAACATTCATTGGAACATGCCCATACCCTTTTGTAAAATTATATAGGATTGCTAGTCCCAAATTTTCATCTTTCATTTTATCTACTAACTTCATTTTTATCCTCCATAAATAACTTTATTTTTACACGATGTCTTTCTTGTTTTGTAAGATCATCATAGAATACAAAACAATACTTAAACGCTTGATCTTGACGATTATATTTCAATAAATTATAACTTAAATAACTACTTTTTCTTTCTCTGGTACCTCCACCACAAGAAGAACCTCCCGCCATAATATACGTATTTCCTTTTTTTACAACACAAGGAATATGTTTATGTCCATGGAAAATATAACGTACATGATGTTTTTCTAACCAATCCATGACATCTTGAGCATCAACAAGGGCTTTTGTCGAGTCTGCAATTTTTCCCATGAATAATTTTTCATTCCATTTTATTTTCAAAAAATCATCTTTTCTAAGCGGCATGAGATGATGATGCATCATCGCTACCAAAGTATAATCTTCTAAATGATCAATCGATAAAAGCTCATCTTCAATTTCTTTAAGCAGTCTTTGTCCCACCATTCCTCTTGCAAGATTTCCTTGAGAAGTAGAATCAATTTTAATCACAATCATTTTAACATCTGGATAAACTTTAATATTTTCACCTAACAAGTAAGCTACCACTTTTGTTTTTTGTTTCTTTAAAAGATTTAAACCATAAACAATCACATCATGATTTCCTAAAACAAAAGTCACGTCACTATGATATTTTCTTTTTAAACGATTCATGAAATGAGAAGCTGCATACATATTTTTACGATTAGGTGAATTCATTAAATCCCCTGTAATCAATACTTTTAATTGATGATTATGAGGTAACATATGATAAAGTTCATCTAAACTTTCTTGTAAAACAACCAAGCCGTTATCTGTTTTCTTTGTTCCCAAATGAAGATCACTTAATTGAACAAAGTATTGTTCTTCTTTAGAAATTATTTTATGTTCAAAAATAGTTTCTTCTTCTATCCATTGAAAATATTGATCTATTTTTAAAATATTCTTTAAAGGATAAAAGACACTTTGTTCTCCTTTAAAAATAAAAATACCTGGCCAATGATCTATTTGAAAAAGCGCATTTAAAAACAAATGATAAGGTCCATATAAAGAAATATCTTCTTTTAAAGATTTCTTTATACAAAAAACACGCATTATTTCATGATTATAATTTTTATTAAAGTCATCAAAAAAACGGCCTTCTAATCCCGATAATAAAATAACTTGATATTTTTGTTTTTCTTCAAGAATATAGCGATGATAATCATTTTCATAATTTGTTTTAAAAGCTGTATCATAAGTTTCAAAGTTTTTACTTCTAAAAAGCAACTCACATTCATTTTTTTGAATTTGATGCACAAATGGAAAATTAATTTCTTGTTCTGTCAGCCAATTTTTAAATTCTCCAAGTTGTTCATAATTTGCATAAACATCTCTAAATGACTTTTGGCCTTCTTTAAATATAAAATTAAAATAGAGATTCATCAAATCATATTCATTCATGTGTGTCACCTCCCACATATTATACACAAAAAAAAGCCTAACGAATAGGCTTTTAGAATTTTAAATTTCTTGGAGTTCTTGGGAATGGTTCAACATCTCTAATATTTTGCATACCTGTAAGATACATTAAGAAACGATCGAATCCTAAACCAAATCCAGCATGTTTACATCCACCAAAACGACGTAGATCCATATACCATTGTAATCCTTCTTTGGCCATTCCTTTTTCATCCATAATTTTTTCTAAGACATCATATCTTTCTTCACGTTGTGATCCACCAACAAGCTCACCAATTCCTGGAACAAGTAAATCACAAGCAGCTACTGTTTTTCCATCATCATTTAAACGCATATAGAACGCTTTGATTTCTTTAGGGTAATCTGTTAAGAATACAGGTCCACCAACGATTTTTTCACAGATATAACGTTCATGTTCTGAATTTAAGTCCATACCCCATTCAACTTTATTTTCAAATTTAACATCTGCTTTTAATAAATAATCGATAGCTTCTGTATAAGTCATACGTTTGAAGTCACTATCTCTTACTGCTTTAATACGATTGATACAATCTTTATCGATCATGCTTTCAAAGAATTTCATTTCTTCTGGTGCATTATCTAAGACATAATCAATACAGTATTTCACCATATCTTCAATTAAATCCATATCATCTTCTAAGTCAGCAAAAGCAATTTCAGGTTCAATCATCCAGAATTCACTCGCATGTCTTGAAGTATTTGAATTTTCCGCTCTAAAAGCAGGTCCAAATGTATAAACATCACGATAAGTTAAAGCAAAAGCTTCAACATGTAATTGTCCTGTAACTGTAAGATAAGCTTCTTTTCCAAAGAAATCTTTATCAAATTCAGTGTTATCGATTGTTGTAGCTCTAAACATTTCTCCAGCACCTTCACCATCATTTGAAGTAATAATTGGTGTATGAACATAAACGAATCCTTGGTTTTGGAAGAATTCATGAATAGCCATAGATAATACTGATCTTAATCTAAAGATTGCATAAAAAGTATTTGCTCTTGGTCTTAAATGAGGAATTTCTCTCATATATTCAAAAGAATGTCTTTTCTTTTGTAATGGGAAATCTTCATCACAAGTTCCTTCAACTACTAAATGAGTTGCTTCAATTTCAAAAGGTTGTTTTCCTTCTGGTGTTAATTTTAATTTACCAGTCACTTTAACGGCACTTCCTGTTGAAATATGTGAAGCTTCTTCATAATTATCAATAATTTCATCTAAATAAACAACTTGTACATTTTTAAAATATGTTCCATCATTTAAAGCTAAGAATCCAACTTTCCCACTATTTCTATTTGTACGGATCCATCCTTGTAATTCAACATATTCAATGCCATCTAATTGATCCCTATCATTAATATATAATTCATATAATTCTCTTACTGTAATAAATTCAAACATTTTTCTCTCCCTATTCTTGATCATTTGATTTCATTTTAATAACAAGTTCTTGAATCGCTACCACAACATCAACTGTTTGGACTTCTACTCCTTCTTGAACCATAAAATGACTATGTGTAAAATCAACAATTCCTTTAATACCTAATTTCATTAAACGATCAACTGTTTCTTGAACATTTTCTGAAATTGCCAAAATAGCAATCTTACAATCACTTGGAAAAGTTTCTTCCAATTTGTCTATATGACAAATCTTAACACCAAATCTTTCCCCTTCTTTATTTTTATCCATATCATAACCGCAAACAATCTTACCTACTGTATATTGCCAACGATTATATTTTAAAATAGCACTTCCTAAATTACCGACACCAATTAAGATAATCGGTTCATCTAAGCCAAGCCCTAATACTTCACTCAACCCATCAATAAGATGTTTTACATCATAACCTCTTCCACGTCTACCAAAATTATCCGTCTTTGATAAATATGTAAAATCACGTCTAATTGTTGTATCTTGTATCCCTGTAATTTCAAACAATTCACTCGATAAACATGTTTCTTTTCCTTCATGTTGCATTTTTCTAAGCGCTTTTAAATAAACAGGAAAACGGGACATCGTTGCTTTTGATATTTTTTTGTCCACACTAATCTCCTCCTATTGACTCTAATTCTAAATCGAGATGGGGTTTAATGCCAAGTGATAAGTCACTAAACTTATTATTATCATACATAACTTTTCCCGCTAAAGCAATCATCATTGCATTATCTGTACAACATTTCATTGGTGGTAAAGATAATTCAACACCTTCTAAGTGCTTCACTTCTTCCATCATTTTTTCTCTTAATCCTTTATTAGCGGAAACACCACCCGCTAACATAATTTCTTTAACACCATATTCTTTGGCAGCACGAATTGTTTTATCGACTAAAACATCAACGACAACATTTTGAAAAGAAGTCGCTAAATCATTTTGATTGATTTCTAATCCTTTTTGTTTATGATTATGTGCCAAATTAATAACAGCAGATTTTAAACCACTAAAACTAAAATTATAGCTATCATCATCTAAAGGTTTTGGTAGTGGATAATTAGCCTTTCCTAAATGTGCCATCTTATCTAAAACAGGTCCCCCTGGATAAGGAAGATTTAAAACTCTTCCTACTTTATCATAAGCTTCACCAACAGCATCATCTAAAGTTTCACCAATCACTTCAAAAGAATACGGATGCTTCATTAAAACAAGTTCCGTATGTCCACCACTAACAACTAAACAAAGTGCTGGATAAACAATATCCTTTTCATAATTATTAGCATATATATGTCCTGCAATATGATGTACTCCAATTAAAGGTTTTTCATACGCTAAAGAAAGTGTTTTTGCCACTTGTAAACCAATATGTAAAGAACCGACAAGCCCTGGTCCCTTCGTTACACAAATCGCATCAATATCTTCCATCTTCACCTTTGCCTGTTTTAATGTTTCTTTTAAAACCACCGATACACATTCTACATGTTTACGACTAGCAATTTCAGGGACAACTCCACCATACATTGCATGTATATCTATTTGACTAGCCACCACACTACTTAAAAACTCTCTTTGATCTTTTAAAACGGCCATTGCCATTTCATCACAGCTTGATTCAATCGCAAGTAGTAATGACATCTCTATCCCTCCAATTCCTTGATCATTAAATACGCATCTTCTCCATTGCTATAATATCTTTTTCTTATCGCAACATTTTTAAAGCCAAACTTTTTATATAAAGCAATCGCTTTAACATTAGAAACACGTACTTCTAAATTTACATTTTGATAATGTAATGCTTCACTTTTTTCAAGTGTATATTCCATTAATTGACTCGCATATCCTTGACCTTGATATTTTTGATCTGTCGCAATAGTTGTAATTTGACATTGATCACCTAAAAACCATAGACCAATATAACCAATGATTTCATTATCTTTTTCTAAAACATAATACCCCGCCATCGGATTTTCTTTTAATTCATGGCTAAAATCTTCTTCATTCCAAGGAGATAAAAAAAGTGCATTTTCAAGTTCAACAACTTTTTTCAAATCCTCGATTTCCATCTTTCTTATTGACATATCTTTTTAGCCTCAACCTCTTTAATATATCTTGGTACAAGTCCATCCACATTTTCAACTTCACTTTCTAAATGAGAAAGTGTATAAATATTTTTAGCAAGATCTATTTCTTGTTCTGGTAAACCCACTAAAGAAGCATCTCCTACAACTTCATAATCAGGATATTGTTTTTGATAGTTTTCAAATTCATCAATATTAATTAAACAATCTTCTACAATTACTTTTCCTTCATTATAGACACCTAAAAAAAGCTTTTTACTTCTTGCATCTAAAATTGAAATAGCTTTTTTCATTCCTGCCATTGCTTTTAAAGAAGACACTGTTTTAATTTTTAAATTCATCGTTGCATTTAATGTTTTAGCAATCGTTAAAGCCACACGTACTCCCGTATAAGAACCCGGTCCAATCGTAATGACCATTTCCTCAAAATCATTTATTTTCAAATGATTTTCTTGTAACAATTTTTGTAAATAAACAATCGCATATTCTGATTGTTTACGATTCCCTTCTTCTTGTAAAGAAGCTAAACATTTTTCATCTTCATATAACGCAACAACTAAATATTTATTGGCACTATCCATGACAATTGTTTTCATAATCTATCTCCTCTACAAGTTCTTCATATTTTTTTCCAATTGGATTTAAAATAAATTCTCGTTTAGAATCATCAATTCTTTTAATCGTAATTGCTAGACGTTCTTGTGGTAAAATATCTTCTAAAAACTCTGGCCATTCTACAACACAAACATCCTCACTATCTAAGATTTCCTCAAAACCTAAATCTTCATTTTGACCTTCTAAACGATATGCATCAAAATGAGATAATTGAAGACGCCCTTGATATTGTTTTAAAATCGTAAACGTTGGCGAATTAATAATTCTTTTAATCCCTAAACCTTCACCAATTCCTTTCGTAAACGTTGTTTTACCAGCCCCTAAATCACCATTTAAAGTCATCAACATATGGGGTTGAAGCAATGTTCCTATTTGTTTACCTAATGCGATTGTTTGATCTCTATTATCTATTATAATAACTTTTTCCATAATATCCCTCTTTTAAATCTTGATAAAAGCTATACCACTTTTTCGTAAAGTCTTGATCAAAAGGTCCTCCCTTTTTAACCGCTAATTCAATTAAAACATCCAATTGTTTCTTTAAAATTTTATCTAATTCTTCACTATAACCCATTTCACGAGCATGCTGACGATATTCTTCTTGATCTAAAATACGATAATTTCCATCTGGAAATACCTTTAAATCTAAATCATAATCAATATATTTTAATGCTTCTCCATCATAAAGCGTTGGTGAAGCAATATTACAATAATAATACACCCCTGTTTTACGAATCATACAAATGACATTATACCATTTATGTTTAGGCATATACCAAATAGCCGGTTCACGTGTATGCCACATTCTTCCATCTGATTCTGTCACTAACGTTCTATTATTAATAACGATGTAATGATCATCTGTTTCTTGTAAAACAAGTCCTTTTGACCAACATCTATGTATTTTACCATTATGTTTATAACCATGTATTAAGATTTTCTTTCCTACAATATCTTCCACAACAAACGACTCCTTATATAACATGTACATTATACACAAAAACAACTTTCTTTCAAAGTAAAAAAGACTCGAAACGAGTCTTATAAACGAACTGTATTTTTAAGTCGGGTGTTTTACAGTTCATATATACTTTTGCACACATTAAAATAAATAACAACTT
>JAUNWT010000086.1 GCA_030540195.1 Bacillota bacterium
GAAGCTTAACAACGAAAGTTAAACTTCTAAAAATTTATTTCGTTACAGCTCCTTTATTCATGAATCTTATTATTTAATACCATTCTTACAAAATCAGGTTCAAAATGTTTAGCTCTTGATCCTGAATATCCCATATCTAATGATGAAATTTGTTTCATTTCTTCTTCATTTAATTCAAAATCAAAGATATCTATATTTTCTTTAATTCTTTCTACATGTGTTGATTTTGGAATAACAACAGCGCCTCTTTGTACATTCCATCTAAGTAATACTTGACCTACTGATTTATTATATTTAGCTGCGATTCCTTTTAACATTTCATCTTCAAATGGATTATATCTTCCTCCACCAAGTGGTGCCCATGCTTCAGGAATAACATCATAATATTTCATTGTTTCTAATGCTTTTTCTTGTGTATAGTATGGATGTAATTCTACTTGATTGACTGCCGGTTTTACTTTAACAACTTCACAGAAGTTTGTAAGAATATTTGGATAGAAGTTTGAAACACCGATTGCTTTTAAGATTCCTTCTTTGTATGCATCTTCCATTGCTCTCCATGCACTAAAATAATCTCCACAAGCTTGATGTAATAAATAAAGATCAAAATATTCTAAACCACTTTTTTCTAAAGAAGCACGAATTCCTTTTTTAGCACTTTCATAATCCATCATATCTTGTACCCATAGTTTAGAAGTAATAAATAAATCTTCTCTTGCACAAAGACCATCAGCGATTGCTCTTTTAACAGCAGCTCCTACCGCATCTTCATTTGTATAAGCAGCAGCTGTATCAATTAAACGATATCCTGCTTTAATTGCTTGATAAACTGATTCTTCACATTCTTTTTTATCTGGTACTCTAAAAACACCAAAACCTACCATAGGCATTTTTAAACCATTATTTAATGTAACATATTCCATTATAGAATCCCCCTTTTTCTATTATTTTAATCCATGATGCATTATAGTCAAATACCTATTAGATATTATCTATCATACATTTTGTGCATAATAAAAAGCTTAATTGCTTAAGCTTTTAGATAATGAATGATTTCTTTTGCATCTTTAGCATTGAATAATACTTGCATTGCTTGTTTATTATCCATGATTGCATAAAGATCTTTTAATGTATTTTTAGTCACTTGAGGTTCCAACATATTCATTGCGATCAAGAAAACAATTTGTACTTCATGTTGATCCCATAGAATTGGTTTCTTTAAAGTTGCAATAACGATTTTAGGAACAATGATTTCTTTTTCACTTCCATGAGGAATGGCAATATTGTTTCCTAAATCTGTTGACATGATTTTTTCACGATTAAAAACTGTTTCTTTAAAGTTTTCACTAACGTAATGATGTCTATGTAATTCATCACAAAGATAACTAATGACATCTTTTTTATTATCAAAATCTAATTGAACATGAACAACTGTTTCATCAATAATTTTTCCAATATGTTTATAGTATTGTTTTTGATCACTAACATGATCAACAAGGAAATTGTTGATTCCTCGTATGTCTAATTCCGATAAGAATGAAGATACTAAAACAACAGGTTTAGCACATTCTTTTAAAGGAACTGTTGAAATGACAAAATCAATATCTTCTAAATCAACTTGTGGTAATTGAGTTAAAGAAACAATATCTTTAATTACAATAGAACTAATAAATCTTTCAATTCGATGGGCAATCAATCTTGAAAAACCAATACCTTCAGGACAAACAATAATTACATTCTTTTGTTGCATAGAACGTTCAACCGCTGCTTGGAAATGGATTGTTAGAAAACCTATTTCATCTTGTCTTAAATTATGTAATGATTGATTATCAATCATTTCTACCGCTAAGGTTACAATAGAAAACATGGCAGAATATTGTACTTTGATTTCATTGATTAAAGGGTTATCTAATTTTACATGATATTTTATTCTTTGTATAAGGGGAACAATATGTGTCATCAAACTTATTTTTAGTTCTTTATCTTCTTGTAATGGACAATGAATGGCGACTGAGACAAAATCTATTAATTGATTGACAATTTCAATATATTCTTCTTTGATATCCAATAAGTGATTCTCAATATTGAGATGCATAAAATCACTTTGTATACCTGAACAAACAAGATATTGATGGATATATTGAACTTCCCCTTCTGGAAGTTCAATATCAAATTCTTTAGCTATGGCTACAGCAATATAATTTGCAATAGCCATCGTTTTATCAATCACTTCTGCTTGATAAACTTGGTTCGCTGTTTCTTTTGTATATAAAATATCATTATCTACTCTTTTTATTAAAATGAGGAGGTGGGTTATAAGATTGACATAAGAGAGATCATTAATGACATACCCTAATCTTTGTTCTGCTTCCATTATTATTTTTTCTATCTTTTCAATAGAATCAATATTAAAGAGATTTCTTAAACGGTAATAGGTTGATAAATCTAAACGACTTACTTTCGGTTCTTCTTTATCTTCTTCAAATTCTAATTGTACAAAGTCACTAGCAAGTTGACTAAGAGCATGACGAATATCAATTTCATTTCCTTCGATACGTGTCCCTTTACGATCTTTGATTAAAGATAAATTAAATTCTTGTACTTGTTTTTCAATAACATCTAAATCACTCACTATTGATGTTTTAGAAACCATAAATTCATCCGCTAATTTATTTAAAGAAGTTCCTTCAGCATTTGATAAGAGACGTGCATAGATTTTCATTCTTCTTATTTTAGTAGATAAAACATCGGTTTCTTCTTTATGAATATCTATATAATATAGAAGTGATTCTTTTTTAGAAACAGAGGCTTCTATTTTTACCCCATGTTTTGATTTTCTTTTTAATTCAATATGATAATCAGATAAGAAGTCTTCTACTTTACAAAGATCATTATGAACAGTTCTTTTAGAAACATCTAATTGATCCATTAATTGTTCAACAGAAATATAATCTTCTTGATTAACAAGAATCTTTAATAATTTCTTTTGTCTTGCATTCATGTTAAACCCTCCTTATCCTTTAATAATTTTACAAGCAAGAAAACGTTCTGTCAAAGAACGCATTCTTATCTTTATTCTTCTTCTGCAGGAATGTCTTTTTTCAATAAATAGATCATACCAACAACAACAGCAACACCAGCAGCGACAGCTACGATATACATTAAAGCATTTCCTACAACAGGTAATACAATTAAACCACCATGAGGAGCAGCATCTGTACATCCAGCAAGACCTGCGATAATAGCACCAACTGAAGAACCAGCCATAATAGAAGGTAATACACGTAATGGATCAGATGCAGCAAATGGAATAGCACCTTCAGTAATACCAATTAATCCCATAGCAGCTGCTGCTTTACCAGCTTCTTGTTCTTCTGGAGTAAATTTCTTTTTAAGTAACATTGAAGCAATACCCATACCAATTGGAGGAACACAGATAGCAACACCTGTCATACCCATCATTTCAGTATTTCCAGTAGCAATTAATGCTGAAGCTGTTGCAAAAGCAACTTTATTAACAGGACCACCCATATCAAAGGCAATCATACAACCAATAGCAATCGCAAGGATTACAGTAGAACCACCACTTAAACTATTTAAACCATTTGTAAGTGCAGTAACAACACTTCCTAAAGGATTAGCTAAAATATAAATATAACCTAAACCAACAATAACAGTAGTTACAATAGGAATAATTAAGATAGGCATAATTGCTTTTAAGAATTTAGGAACATTCCATCCCTTAACCCATTTAGCTAAATAACCAGCACAGATACCTAAGATCATAGCTCCTAAGAAACCTGTTTTAACTTCACCACTACCAATAGCATTATTAGCAAGATAACCCATTGTCATCCCTGGAAGTAACCCAGGTCTACCAGCAATTGAATAAGCGATATAACCCGCTAACATTGGACACATGAAACCAATTGCAGCTCCACCTATCGTATTAATATTTGCCCAAAATGGGTTTGTAACTTCCATCCCATTTGCGCCAGCTTTACCTGTAGCTAAGGCAAATGCGATACAGACACCACCAACAGTAACTGCTGGAATCATGTAAGACACACCGGTCATGACATGATTTTTAAGTTCTTTGAAAAATTCTTTCATCGTCTTTCCCTCTCTTTCATATTTTTGACAACTCTATTTTTTATTTATTTCACGTGCGCTAACGCATCGTTAATAACAGCTTCTGGATCAGAAATGCATTTTGCAACATTTTCACGAACAACCAATTTATCATCAAATCGGTCCATTCCTTCAATACCAATTTCTACTGCTAAAATAACAACATCAGCTTCCTTGATTTCTTTTTTACTTAATTCATTTTCAATACCAATTGAACCTTGTGTTTCAATATGACATGTATGCCCTAATTCTTTTGCTTTTTTTTCTAATGCTTCTTGTGCCATATAGGTATGGGCAATACCTGTAGGACAAGCTGTGATTCCTACAATTTTCATTTTCTTTTCTTCCCTTCTAAATTGTTATTTGTGATAAGATATCAAATATTTCTTTTTCATCTTTTGCTTCAATTAATGATTTTCTAAATTCATCATCAATTAACTTTCTTGAAATATTTGCTAAGATTTTCATATGAATCTTATCTTTATTATGTTGTGGAACACCAATCATAAAAATTAATCTTACTGAATTTTGATCCCAAATAATTGGTTCTTTTACTCTACCAAATACGACAAATGGATCTTTTACTGTATCACTTTGTCCATGAGGAATAGCTACCTCATATCCTAGTGCTGTTGAATATTCTTTTTCTCTTTTTAATACAGCTTCAATATATTCTTGTTTGTCTTCAAGTCTTCCTTGTTCAAAGGCTTGGTTTGCTAGAGTGGAAATAATTGTTTCTTTATCTCCTGTTAAATCAAGTAAGATAAGATCTTTATCAATAATCATTTCTCATCCCTCCGTTCCTTACACCTATATATTAGCAAACCCCTGTGTTCTTGAATATAACAATGATTTGCAAAAAAATGTGCAACTCTTGGTATACTATTTTTGCCAAAAAATTGCACACAAACCTGTACAAAAAAAGATTTACCTACTCGGCAAATCCTTCTTCCATTAATTCTTTCTCTATTTCTTTTTCATCTTTTCCATTAACCCTAGAGAATAAAACTCTAAATAAATATCTCGCAATCGGTCCAACAATAAATAGTTGAACAGGTAAAGCCATGATAAAATTACGACAATATGTCATCAAGTAATTAGGAATAAACTGACTATTAAAACCATAACCATGATATACCCCTAAAATACTTGCCAGTGCCACTTGACTAACAACAGTAAATACTTGAATCATTAAAACAATAATAATTCATCGATCTGTTGGTTGAACAACTTTAAAGGAAAAATACTTAGCAACTTTACTTGAAATAAAATACGCACATAAAAAGATAATCACAAATTCAATCCACATACTCTTTATTGCAATTAAAAAAGTGCTATTGGTAAAAGATGAAGTTGCAAGTACAGTATTGTACAGTGTCATAATATAAACCATCATCCATGCTGTAATTGCGGTAAAAATAATTGCTTCAAATCTTGTCCTTGGCATTTTTAATTCTTTTTTCATAAATTCCTCCAAAAAAATAAATGCCACCTTCGCTCTCTGACAGTGGCAAGGTGACATTTAGTGTCTGAGAGTATTTTATTGATCTTTTTAATCAAAAACAAGTAAAAATATTTTTCAGTTATCACAAATAACAAGTAGATTCTATTTATGCTCTATGCACGAAAGTTCTTTCTTTAAAGAAATCGTTTGAATGATTTTATAAACAATAATAATAAACAATACAAAACATATAAAACCAAGATAAGTATAACCACCCCAGTAATATTCATCCGTATTTCTTATCGGATAAATGATCCATTCTAAACAAACAAATAAAACTGTTAAAAATCCGGTTATAAAATAATTGAATATAATTTTATTTTCTATCTTTTCTTTCATCTTTATCACCATTATTTCTTGGGAAATAATTTTATCCATATCCTCCATCAACATGTTTCCATTTCCCGTTTTTATTTCTTACAAAGATCCACTGATAATCCTCATAATCACAATTTGAATTTAAGCCCATCTTCCATGTTGAAAAATTTGTATGGAAATTCATTTTTAAAACAAGAGCTTCATCTCCTTGATATTGTTTGGCATAACTTGTAAACAACGCTTGATCATCACCGACATAATAGATTTCTTTTAAAGTACATCCTTTCCAGTCTTGAGAAAATTCTTTTTTGACAATATCTATCGCTTCTTGAATTTCATCTTCTGTATAAATATCTGAATAAATCGTTCTTACTTTAACTTCTTTTCTTTGGCAACCTACACACATGATAAACAGTAAACAAAGAATGATTTTATAAATTCTTTTAATAGCCATGATCCACTTCCTGCCATTCACCTTGATGATTCCTTACAAGAATCCAAGAAAAATCTTCGTAGGTACTGTTTGGATTTAAAGAACCAGCTCCCCCTGTTTCATCTACATCAAAGGTTGATTTTAAAATAATGGCTTCTTCTCCTCCATATTGTTGCGTTATTTCCTTAAAACGTGCCTCATTGTCTCCCGCATAATAAATTTCTTTTAAAGTACAGCCTTTCCAATTTTCATTAAAATCATCAATCACAAGATTTATAGCTGAAGTAAGATCATCATAGTTATAAATAGAAGATGACACTTCCTTTTGAACAATATCATTCTTTTCTCGTTTTTCAATACGAACAAGCATGTTAATGTTCGTTTGAATGACATATTCATAATTGTCATCAACATAAGCTTTATAATCACCACCACTATAATGAGAAGGAAGGATGACTTCGGTAAGTGGTAGTTGTTGATTCATTAAAATATCTTGGGCATGTTTGATGATTTCTATTGGATCTTTTTCACTTATGGATGTAATACTATCCGTAAATCCATATTCTTTAGAAACATACTGAGTGATTTTATGATCTTTATCACAGGTGACATCCAATCTTAAGGTTGGATCATCTTTGTCATTACTGAAATTAAAATAGTTTTCTTTTTTATCTTCATAAACATAACCATTTTTCATGAGTTCATCTATCACTTCTTGAGGAAGAAGTTCCTTTAATTCTTTAATTGTTTCTGATTCACTTAAAGTACTAAAGCGTAAATATTTATGTTTTGACTGATTTAATTCTGTATTGATTTCTGTACGTTTTGCCTTTTTCTTTTGAACAAACATTTGTCCTTTTTTATTAAATGTAATCCCTATTTCAAAGAGTTTACTTTCTTTAGATTTATAGTTCACTTCTATTCTAAAATAATCAGAAACATCTTTAAAACTCTCTTTATCAAACACATCTTCATCTGGTTTCCAAATAACTTTTAATCCTTTTTTGGTATGATAATACTTTTTATAAAGATCATAAGAGATCGTTGTTTCATTTTCATATACTTTATTACCTAATTGTATTTCCAAAGGATAATTTCCTTGAACAATACGTATTGATTCAATAGCATCATTTTTTACATCTACAGTAAAATAACTAGTTGTAAGATAACCATTCAAATAATAGTTTCCTTCATAGAATTTTAAATCTAACTGTGATTGTTTAAAATCTGCATTTTTAGAAAAATACTTTTCTTCATATTTCTTTTTTAATTGAACTTTATCTGCTACATCAACTTGATCATGAATTAAATAATAATCCATGGGTGTTGATTCTTTTGTAATCGAATTATAAGTTTGATTATAAGCAAGTACTTCAAAAGTATCTTTGTTTATTTGTTTGTATTGAAAAAAACAAACAAATAAAAGAACACAACAAGAAAGAACGAGAATTGGTTTTAGATAATGATGCTTATAAGAAAATTGTTGATCAAGTAAATGTTCATCAACATGAACATGATCATAATAGTTTTCAAATGATTTATTTTTCATCAGCCTCTATCTCCTTTCTTAATTGATTTCTTGCTCGGTTAAGTAAAACACGAACATTATTTTCTTTAATATGTAAGAGTTTTGCCATTTCTTTAGTTGAATATCCTTCATAATAAAATAAATAAAGTACAGCATTATATTTTTTAGGAAGTTTATTTAAATACGGTGTTAAATCAATTTCTTTCTTTTCAAAGATATAGCTTTGTTCATCTATTTCTTCTACTTTATTATTCCAAAATGATTTTAAAGACGTTTTACTACAATTAAGTGTCACTCTAATAAACCATGCTTTTTCATGTTCTAGAGATTCAAAAGCTGGCTTTCTTTTAAGATAGCGATACATCACATTTTGAAAGATATCATCTGCTTGATCCTTTTGATGACATTGGCTGAAAGCAAGACGATAAACCAAATCTTTTTCACGTTGAATCACTTCTTCCATATTTAAGCCTCCCTTCATTAGTAATACTTTTTAAAGTAATTATTTGTTACAAAAATTATAACATTTTTATAAAAAAATACCTTGGTACTACCAAGGTAAATGTTTTATATTTAGTTTTTCATAGTTTATATTTTGGCTTTGAAAATAATAGACTTGATGATATTCATTATCGAGTATTTTAATAATATTATTTTCAAGTATTACAATCGTCACTTTTGTTTCACCTTTTTGACTTATAATATAAAATTCATATTGTTTTTCTTGATTGTCTTGATCAATATAAGAAACAGTTGGATCAAATGAAAGTTTTGTTTTTATAGTTTTGATCTTTTTAAAATCATTAATATTTAAATAATCACAAAGTTGAATAATTTTCTTTTGTATCAATAAATCTTCTTTTTTAACAATTAATGATGCGGGTGTACGATAAGCAAAATTAAATTCATTTCCCACATAATAATCACTACATAATCTTTGAATTATATTTTGATAATTTCTTTTATAACTTTGTTGTTTTTGTACGTTGTACATTCCTACTAAACAAAGAATAAAGGAAAGACAAACAATACTGATAATAGAAATATATTTTCTTTTCTTCTTTCTTTTTTGAATAATAAATTCATTGCTTTGAAGGAGTTCTTCATAGTCTAATTTTAAAACGGATGTTATTTTGGCAAGTAAAGTAATATCTGGATAACCCCTTCCTGTTTCCCATTTACTAATTGTTTTATTACTGACATTTAATAGTTCAGCTAATTGACTTTGGGTATAACCTTTTTTAAGTCGTGCATTTTTAATTGTTCTAGAAAATCTATCGTTATCCATAATACCACCTCCTACTTTAACTATACATGAGCCAAACAAAAATAGGAAGATTAGGACTATCTACTCATGGTAGACATAAAACAACAAGTTTGACCTTGTTGTTTATTCAGTAATCATACCTTTATAGTTCATTCCATAAAGTTTAGCAAAACGACTCATTGTATATTCACCAGCCGCTAATTGTTCCTTAGTAGGTGCATATCCTTGGAAGACAAAATACATATCTTTTCCTTGAAGTAAGCTTTCATCAACATAACCATAGAAACGATCTAAAAGATTACGAATCGCTCCTGACATACTATGCCAATAAAGTGGTGAACCAATAACAATCGTATCTGCTTGTTTCATTTGTTCAATGACTTCATCTAATTGATCGTCTTCAAAGTTTTGACCGTAGCTATAGATTTTATAATCCACTAAGTTTAATGTTTTAAATTCTTGATCTTTTAAGAATTTTTTAGCAAGTCTTACCGTATTTCCATTTTTATTAGGACTTCCATTAATAAATAAAATACTCATTTTTATACCTGTTATGAAGTGACCCTTGTCAAGACGCAAATAAACATTTCATAATATTC